>JAQBNJ010000481.1 GCA_028288645.1 Sediminibacterium sp. | reverse complement strand
GTACCCAGCTGGAGCCCTGTTGTATGTTAGTATCCGGATTTGTGGCACCGGCCGGAGTAGCATACTCTTTCACAGGTGCATCGGGAAGTGGTGCAGTGGGATTCAATATCTCATCCACCGATTGCTGGAAGGTCAGCGTTTTGAAATAATCGATATCCATCTTTTTCGCCCCGAACATCGTTCGCTTGAGGAGATGGATAACTTCATTCTCTGTCCATGCACCCGCATAAGCTGTCAGCCCGCCGTTCGGTGGCGGTACGGCAACATTTTGGCCGGTGAATGGAGCAGAAGAATGGATATTGGATCTTAAAAATTCTCTTCTGTCCATATTTGTGTTACTGAGATGTTAAGGAGATACGGGTGCGGGGTTTGTCGTTGCCCGGGAGTTTGAGAAAATAGGTGTTAGGTATTAGCAGTTAGCTGTTAGCCGGGCTCTGCTAACAGCTAACTGCTAATACCTAACACCTCATTAACCCTTCCAAACTGTAGAAACGCCCGTTCCTACAGAATTTTCATGGGGAAATGCAGCATTAGAAACGGATTAATGTCATATATTTAGGGTAAACATTCCCCCTTCATGACGGAACAAGCCATCATCACCGGCTGTTTACATAACGATGCCGCCGCGCAACGCGAATTGTATAACCGCTATAGCCCTAAAATGCTAAGCGTATGTTACAGGTTCGGGCAAAGCCGCGAAGACGCAGAAGATATGTTGCAGGAAGGGTTCATCAAAGTTTTTACCCAGATACATACGTTTCAGAACAAAGGCGCCTTTGAAGGTTGGATCAGGAGGATCATTGTACATACCTGCATCAATTTTTTGAAGAAGCATAAAAAGTTCAACGAAAGTGTTGACCTCGCTTACGCGAATTCATTGCAGGTTAGAGAAGAGACGATTCCTTCTATCATGCAGGCGAGGCAGATCATTGAATGCATCAGGTTGTTACCCATGGGATACAGGACCGTTCTTAACCTGTACGCACTAGAGGGTTACAGTCATAAAGAGATCGGCGAAATGCTTGATATAGAAGAAAGCACCAGCCGCAGCCAATACACCAGGTCGAAAGCAATGTTAGAAATGATCCTCATCAGAAAGAAGATCATAGAGAAACCGAAAGAAGAATTCAACTGGTTGGCGGCATTAAAAAATAAGTAGCGTTTTTGATTGCGTTTTTATATGGATAACAAGATTTACCAGGACGACGAGCTCGAGCAGTTTTTACAGGAAGAGGTAAAACAGCACCGGATGTATCCTTCAGACCATATCTGGAAGAATATACGTACGGAATTGCATGGATATAGAGCCTGGCCCGCACTCACTTTTATTTCACTCTTTATTATTACCGCATTAACCATTTCTACTTTACTCAATAATCATCCCGACAGGCAATTGGCTGCATTGATCGCCGCCGGGTCACCAAACAAAACAGTTGTTGCGGGCGATAACAATGTTGTTACCGAAACACCGGCCCCTGCCAATGATTATTTCCAGAAGATCGCACCTGCGCAATTAACGGCAGAGACCTTTGCGAACATGAAAGAAGAAACACCTGTTGAACCCATCGTTACAAGAAATACAAGTATTGATGAGGCAGCCGTTCCTGTAAAAACAACGATCAGCAGCAGCGAACGTGCAGGCAGGTTGGTTTATAAAACTCCGTCCAGCGCAGTCATTTCGCCTGCTGAGCTGCAGAATACATTAGTAGCAACCAATGCATCAGTTCCTGAAGAAATTATTGCTAACGTTCCTGCAAACACCATACCATTGGAAACGATCAGCGAACCTGTTGCTGAACAAACGAAAAAACCAGAGGCACATTCTTCGGTAGATGAATTCCTGAAAGATTTTGATTATGTAAAGAGCGTACCCAAACCACGCAATTCAAAATTTGGTTTCCAGTTCTACGTTACACCTTCTACCAGTTACCGGAGATTGTCTGATGAAAAAGTAAAAGAAGTGATCCAGCCTACTGTTTCAGTAGGTACTGCATCCGTGCAAAACATACCATTGAGTTCCAATTACTCAACCGATGTAAATAATGTGGTAAGACACAGGCCCGCCATGGGTTTTGAACTGGGTTTCGCACTGTTGTATAACATGAGCGGAAGGTTGAAATTCAAAACCGGTGTGCAGTTGAATGTGAGACAGTATTATATTGAAACGTTCCAGTCGCGCACCAGTGACCTTGCTTCTTTATCGCTGATCAATTACAAGGGTGTTGAGACCATCAGTTTTTATTCTCCTTATAATAATAATACAGGTTATAAGAAAACCCAGCTTGACAATAAAGTGTACCAGTTATCTATTCCCCTCGGCATACAATGGGATATGATCCAGGGTAAACATTTTGGCATCAATACAGAAGCTTCTGTACAGCCGACCATGACGCTTAACAACAATACTTACCTGCTCTCTACCGATTATAAACATTATACTGAAGGCAGTGATTTTATCCGCAAGTGGAACATCAATACAAGCGTTGGCCTTAACCTTACTTACAAATCAGGCGCTTCTTCCTGGCAGATCGGGCCGCAGATCAGGTACCAGCATTTGCCTACCTATTCCAATCTCTATCCCATCAAAGAATACCTGATGGATTACGGAATACGCCTCGGTTTTACACACCAGATCAAATAATTCAGATACGAATAAGTTAAAGCCGCCGAATAAAATAACCGGCGGCTTTTTTATTGGCAATGATTGAATAATTTTACTGCATGAAAATAGCGCCGCTTTTCCTTTTTCTTTTTATACTGATCATTTCCTCCTGTAACAACGAACCACCAAAAACACAGCCGGCCGTTAAAGTGGAGGATACCGCTAAATTTTACCCGCTAAAGGATTTTATAAATGAACAGGTTCGATATGTTGACCTACGCAATTTCCCGATTTATAAGATCACTGTTAGGGATGCAAAAAAAGATTCTGTTACCATCAGCAAGGACCAGTTCATTGCACTGGCGGGAATCTTTCTAAACAGGGAAGCTTCTTTTACAAAAGAGAAAGCATCATTCAAAGAATCTGTTTTTAACGACCAGAGTACCGGCAGTATTACATTTAATTACCAATCAACCAATAGCAAAACAGAAGTGCAGGCCATTGATGTATTATTAGATGAACAGACAAATATTGTCAAGCGCATTTTCATCCGTTCAGAATATAACAGGGGTGATACAACGGTGAGAGAACAATGCAACTGGAAAGCCAATAAAAGTTTCCAGGTGAACAGGACGCTGACAACTAAAGGTGGCTACGCTTCGGATGAACGTAATTATATAAACTGGAATGATAAGTAGCTGTTAGGTATTAGGCGTTAGGTATTAGCAAAGCCTAAGCTAACGCGTAATACCTAATGGCTAACAGCTAAAGAAATATAAACTGGAACGAGAAGTAGCTGTTAGGCGTTAGGTATTAGCAAAGCCCAAGCTAACGCCTAATACCTAATGGCTAACAGCTAAAGAAAAATGACTTCAGAGCAATTTCAAAAAATAGCACATACCATTCCCGGCCAACCCGGTATCTATAAATATTATGATACAGGAGGAACCTTATTGTATGTAGGCAAGGCAAAAGAATTGCGCAAAAGAGTGGGTTCGTATTTCTCAAAAACATTTACCACTTACAAAACGCATGAGCTTGTACAGCGCATCCATCGCATCGAGTTTACGATCGTGGATTCTGAACAGGATGCTTTCCTGCTCGAAAATTCATTGATCAAAGAATACCAGCCACGTTACAATATCAATTTAAAGGACGACAAGAGTTATCCTTATATCGTTATCAAAAAAGAACCGTTCCCGCGTATCTTCCTTACAAGAAAAAAGATCAACGACGGATCTGAATACCTTGGCCCTTTTACTTCAGCCGGCAAAGTGCGCGACCTGATCAGTTTCATCAAACAGTTTGTTCCGCTGCGCACCTGCAAACTAAACCTGACCGATCAGAATATTCAGAAAGGAAAATTCAAAGTATGCCTCGAATATCATTTAGGAAATTGTAAAGGGCCCTGTGAGGCATTGCAATCCGCGGAAGACTATCATGAAGGATTGCAGCAGGTAAGAAATATACTGAAAGGAAACCTTGGTTCGGTGATCAATCATTTTAAAGCGGAGATGCAACAGCATGCAGCAGGCTTGTCTTTTGAAAAAGCTGAACTGGTGAGGAAGAAAATAGACCATCTTGAAAATTACCGCGCGAGATCGGTGATCGTAAGCAGCCATTTGTCCAATATTGACGTGTTCTCGATATTAAAAGAAGATAACTGGGCATATGTAAATTACCTGATGGTACAGAACGGCACCATCGTTCAAACCCATACCGTACCATTGGAGACCAAGCTCGAAGAAACAGAAGAAGAAGTATTGAGCTTCGCGATAGGCACACTGAGAACTTCGTTTAACAGCCTGGCCAACGAACTCATTGTTCCGTTCGCGCTTGATTATCCTGATAAAGAGATCACCATTACCATACCCAAAGCGGGCGATAAGAAAAAGCTGCTGGATCTTTCCGTCAAGAACGTAACCTATTTCAAAGAAGAACTGAATAAAAAAAGAACGCTTCACCTGGAAGGCAAGACCGATAAGGAAAAGAAAAAAGTATTGTACGAGTTACAGGAATACCTGCACCTCCTGGAACTGCCCGATCATATCGAGTGTTTTGATAACTCGAATTTCCAGGGCAGTTACCCGGTATCGGCAATGGTTTGTTTTAAGGATGGCATGCCATATAAAAACGACTACCGCCACTTCAATGTAAAGACCGTTGAGGGCATCAATGATTTTGCCACTATGAAAGAAGTAGTGTACAGGCGCTATAAGCGCGTGCTGGCCGAAGAACAGCCTCTCGCGAAGCTCATCGTCATTGATGGCGGTAAAGGACAGCTGAGTGCGGCCATGGAGAGTATTACGGAGCTGGGGCTGGTTGGCAAAACAACCGTTGTGGGTCTGGCAAAGAATGAGGAAGAATTGTTCTTTCCCGGCGATAGTGAATCGTTTAAACTTCCATGGGATAGCGACAGTCTGAAATTAGTAAGACGTATCCGTGATGAGGTACACCGCTTCGGAATTACATTCCATCGCAATAAAAGGTCAAAAGGAACGTTTAAAAACGAGCTCGAACAGATCAGCGGTATCGGCGAACAAACGATTCAGCAGTTATTGAAAGAATTTAAATCGGTAAAGAAAATTAAAGAGAGAACGGAGGAAGAATTGGCGGTGGTGGTTGGGAA
>JAQBNJ010000464.1 GCA_028288645.1 Sediminibacterium sp. | reverse complement strand
CAATCAACCTGCAATGGTTCCACCCGGTTCGCAAACAGATTATCTTGTTGAAACCAATGGAACAAATTTTACGGATGAATTCCTGAAAGATGAATTAGGAATAGACGTTACGAACCCGGAAAAATCTACGGACCAGATACAACAGGGCGGCAAACAGGGAACACTGCTGATAAATATGACGGCTGAAGAAATGGCCAAAGTGAGAAAGCAACCGAATGTTATATCGGTGACTCCCTATGTAACTACCACTACCAGTACAACCGGAACTACTTTCCCTTACGATTTTGTAAACTATCCCTGGACGCGCGACAATTTCGGCCCTTTAAAAATACCTAAGAAAGGCGATGTGTTACCGATTAACGCACAAACCTTTTCTATTTACAGCCGGTTGATAGATACCTATGAACACAATAAACTGGAACAGGTAAACGGAAAATTTTTCATCAACGGAAAAGAAACAACAACCTATACCACCCAGTTAAATTATTACTGGATGATGGGTGATAACCGCCATCGCAGCCAGGACAGCCGTTTCTGGGGTTTTGTACCCGAAACACATATCGTAGGTAAAGCTTCGTTGATCTGGTTCAGCTGGGATAAGGGGCCGAGGTGGAAGAGGTTGTTTAATGGGATAAAATAGCTGTGAGCTTTGAGCCATGAGCTGCGAGCTTGCAACTGCTGGCTATTAACTGTGCCTTCTTGATTTTTGAACATAGAAAACAAACTTAAAACTGCTTGCACCCGCCAGGCTCATAGCTCGCAGCTCAAAGCTCATAGCTAAAACAAAACACTATGACCCACCAGAAGATCAACATCGAATTCGAAGAATACGATTCCATCGATCAGCTTACCAATGAAGATGCATCGTTATTACGTGAAGCGATCAAAGCCACTGATATCGCTTATGCTCCCTATTCACATTTTCATGTAGGTGCTACCGCTCTTTTAGCAAATGGGAAAACGATATCGGGCAGTAACCAGGAAAATGCAAGTTATCCTGTAGGCCTTTGTGCGGAAAGGGTTTTGCTGTCTGCAGCTTCTTCTGTTTATCCCGGCGTTCCTATAACAACGATGGCGATCAGTTACCGGCCCGAGAATGGAAAAAGTAATCGCCCCATTTCACCCTGCGGTGTTTGCAGGCAAACATTGGTAGAATATGAAACATTACTCAAACATCCTATCCGTTTGATATTAGGAGGCATTGAAGGAAAGATCTGGATCATTCCACAGGCGGGGAGTTTATTGCCGTTTGGGTTTTCGGGAGAGGACCTTAAGTAATTAGTAATTAGGAATGAGTAATTAGTAATTACGTTGCGTTCCAGGGCACCAAATTTTAAGGGGCTTATTCAATTCCTAATTACTAATTACTAATTATCGAATCAGCACCGTCGTTCCCTTCAACGCCACCCTCTGCCCATTATCCCTGTTCACATAGTCAAGTGTCCACACATAGGTTCCGCTTGGTTGCGGGAGACTGTTAACGCGGCCATCCCATTTTTTTGTCCAGTCTTTTGATTCGAAAATTATTTGGCCGTACCGGTTGAATACGCGGAACACAAGATTATCTGCTTTGAATGCATTTAATGGGTAGAGATAATCATTCAATCCATCACCATTCGGCGTGAATGCTGATGGCACAGCTACATAACAACTGGCGAGCACCGTAAAAGTTTTATACGCGGTGTCTGAACAATTAAAACTGTTTTGCGCGATGAGCTTTGCGGTATAGTTCGAACGCCGCCCGGTAAGCGGGTAATTCTGTGCAGCAGGAAATTGCAAAGTGCTTGTTACACCATTCCCGAAGTTCCATTGCCAGGCAATCGTATTGGCGGTACTCCGGTCGGTAAAATGCAGGGTGTCTGTAGGACAAAGCGTATCGGCTACAGCAAAGGATGCTTTCACGGTATGGTCAACGAAAGTGAAACTGCTTCTCGCTGTATCACTGCAAAAGCCATTGCTTACAAAAAGATAGATATCATGCGGGCCATAAGCTCTTGATACCAGGACATGATTTTGCATCGTGCTTGTAATTGTGCCATCAATGCTCCATTGCCATTGGGTCGTTCCGCCGTATGCATTGTGTGTGAAATAAACCGTATCATATTTACACCCGGCACTCACAGTGGCCTGGAAATTTGCGGTAGTAATATTTTTTGTTGTGAATGGAAGTGTAGACCCTGCCGGTGTTACAAAACCACATTCATCAAGCAGTGTATTTCCATCAGATCCATTTTTTAAGCGGATGGTAAATGTTCCGTTTACGCGTATCGGTGCGGTAAGTATGATCCTTATGATGGTACTGATGCCATTACTGCAAATACCCGCGGCGCTTTTTATATTGATTGTTGCGGGCCCTGTGATCGCAAAATCGCTTCCGTCTGCTGCAATAGAACTGCAATCCATCGGCCTGTTGAAAATTAATTGCAGCGTATCTTTTATACAAACAACAGGAGCGATGCTGTCCATTGGTGTAGGTGCTGCGGGGAGAAAGGTGAGTGAAGCAATATCACCTACTGCAAGTGTATTGGCACAATTGTCGGTCAAAGTATTCCCGTCTGACCCCAGCTTTGCCTGCACCTTATATTTTCCAGGCGACAAAGGATTGTTCAATGTCAATATGATCGAGTCCGTATCAAAACCTGTACTGCATCCATGACCAATTGCTGATGCAACAGAAATAGGAACAGCACCGCTGACTGTAAAATCACTTCCATCAGGTGCAAGACTGTTACAATTTACTTTTTTGTTCATTTTCATTACGATCCGGGTACCATCACATATGCCGTATGCATTGGTCACACTCGGTACCACCGGGTTAACAATACTGGCAGTACCGCCCTCTGCTCCCGTAGGAAAAGAAAGGTCGTAACCACTTTGGGTATGCGCTGCGTCATCGAAATGGCTCACCAGTAAAAGATACTCATGCCCTGCAATAAGCGTAGGCATCGTGCTGAATGTTGGAATATTCTGCGCGGGATTAGACGCACATTCAAAAGTGCTCCTGGCGGATGGCCCTGCGCCGGTAACGCCTGATGAGCCTGACCAGTTGGCCGAAACAATTAATGACTGCATTGTATACACATCGGATGGATTTCGTCCGGTGATATCAAATAATTGCCAGTCATAATCATCGCCCAGGTTTTTGGGCGTGATAACAAAACCGAAAGTTCCGGATACGTAACAGGTGAATTTATACCAGAAAGGGTTAATATCCGAGTATTGCGCATTGCCGCCACACATCGTGGGCAAACTCGATCCGCCACAGGCAGGTACTGATGTTTGTGTAAAGAAAGTTGTTCCGCAAACAGGGAATGCGGAGGAGGGATTTTGCCCTAAAGTAGTGCAGGACTGGGACCATGCGCTTATGGCCAGCATTTGTGCAAGAAGAAAAATGGTGAGGGAACGAATATTGAATATTGAACAAGGAATTTTGAATATTGAATTGATGGTCGCCGCTGTTGTTGGCCTGACCAACGAGACAAAATTGCGACTCTTGTTGGTCAGGCGACCAACAATGGCGAAGGCCCACTTCATCAATCTATATTCCTTGTTCAATATTCAAAATTTAAAACAGCGTCTGCACCCCGTGTGCGATCTTAAACTCATGTCCTAACAACCATTTCTTGCGCCACTTGCCGCCTGAATATCCCACGAGGGAACTGTCGCTGCCAATTACGCGGTGACAGGGAACGATGATGGCAACATTATTTTTTCCATTCGTACTGGCTGCGGCGCGTATCACTTTGGGATCCCCGAGGCGTTTGGCAAGATCCATGTAGCTGATCGTTCTGCCATAAGCTATCTCCATCAACTCGCTCCAGACCCTTGTTTGAAATTCGGTGCCCTGTTGGTGAATGGGTATATCAAAGTTTCTCCTGGTTCCGTGAAAATATTCAATGAGCTGTTCCGTGCATTGGTGCATGATCTCTGTGATACCCGGTTCGCCATAGGCCAGCTGATCGCTGTTGTCTACAAAGGTCAGTTCACCAATATAGGTTTCCGTGCCGCCGATCTTCAGCATGCCGATGGGGCTCTCATAATATGTATAATGCAGTTCGTTCATCAGCCGATCTTTTGCCCGTTTGCCACGGGTTTATCAGGGCGCAATAAAATTACCTGATTATTCTCATCATACACGCCCAATACCAAACATTCGCTGAAAAAGTTGGCGATCTGTTTTGGCGGAAAATTCACGACTGCTATTACCTGCCTGCCTTTCAGTTCCTCCATCGAATAATGATGCGTGATCTGCGCTGAGGATTGTTTGACACCCAAAACACCAAAATCGATGCTTAACCGGTACGCCGGTTTTTTCGCTTGGGGGAAATCGTTAACTTCAACAATTGTTCCGCTGCGGATATCTACTTTTTCAAAATCGTCCCAGTTGATCATGATCCATTAATTTTGTCAAATCTAAAAACTAAATAGTTATGAAACGTACAGCAACAGCCGTTTGGAATGGTTCGGGTAAAGAAGGTAGTGGAAATCTTACTACCCAAAGCACTACTTTGAACAAAACACAGTATTCATTCAATTCCCGTTTTGCAGAAGGTGTGGGCACCAATCCCGAAGAGTTAATGGCAGCAGCACATGCCGGTTGCTTTACCATGAAACTGAGTTTTGTATTAGGCGCTGCAGGCTTTACACCTGAATCACTCGAAACTTCTTGCGCTATTTCACTGGAAGACGGAACGATCACAAAATCAGAATTGTCAGTAAAAGCAAATGTTCCGGGAATCACACCAGAAAAATTCCAGGAATGCGCTGCTGATGCGAAAGCAAATTGCCCGGTGAGTAAGGCGTATAATATGGATATCAGTTTGGAGGCGAGCCTCGTATAATTTTTTTTTGCCACAGACGACACAGATTTTCACAGAATTTTCTGTGCTAATCTGTGCCGTCTGTGGCAATATTTTTCTTTTATGATCATCCGAAAAGCAATCACCTCCGACATCGGCCTCTTATCAGGTTTATTTGATCAGTACCGCATCTTCTACAAACAAGCCTCAGATATTCCCGGCGCCAAACAATTTATCACTGAACGGATCGGGCAAAATGATTCGGTGATCTTTGTCGCTTTCCGCGATGGCAAGATGATCGGCTTCACGCAACTCTATCCCATTTTTTCTTCCGTCGGTATGAAACGCGCTTGGCTGCTGAATGACCTGTTCGTTACCGAAGAGGCCCGTGGTTCAGGAGCCGCAGATGCTTTATTAAAAGCCGCGCGGGATATGGGCGCGGAAACTTCCAGCCGTTGGCTGATGCTGCAAACAGCTGCCGATAATTATCGTGCACAAAAAGTGTATGAGAGGAATGGGTGGACGAAGGATGAAGATTATCTCGTGTATAACTATCGGTACGTCTAAAGAATTTTGAAATTTTGGAATTGGGTCCCGCATTTTGCGGGATGAAATTGGCTTAAATGCTTGCACCAAAACAAATTTCCCAATTTCCCAATTCCAAAATTTCAAAATTCTCTCACTTATTGATTCATGTCTTTGCCCTCTTCCAGTTTTTTAATAGCGGTTTGCCAGGTGGCCTTATTTGCTTCGGGTGCTTTTTCCAAACTGATCTTCGCATACTTTAAGGCCTCTGGGTAGTTGCCGTTGGCGCTATAAGCTCTCGCCAGGGCGCCGGTTACAGCAGGCAGATCACTAAAATTCGGCTCCAATTTTTTAGCGATCAAGAGTGCATCTGCAGGCTTTTTATCTCTGATAAGAAAATTCGCATAACCTGACAGATCAAACGGATTGCCGATCCTGATCGCGAAGTCCATTGCTTGCCTGGCTTCCTCCGTCCTTCCCAGTTTGGTTAAGATATCGGCTTTGAGTCTTGCGTTCACGAAATAATTTCCGACAGCCAGTGACCTATTGATCCATACCAAAGCTTCCTCAAGATTAAAATTGTTGTTATAACAATAGGATGCCGCGAACCAATGGCCCATCCAGTCGAATTTATGCGGGCTACGCAAAAAATCGTTCCGGAGCATGGCGAGCGTGTTTTCCTTTGTGTTTGTCTCGATCGTGAAAGCACCTTTCATTTTCTCCCAGCACAATGAAGCTTCAGTTGTTGAATCGGTGAATTTGTTGAATTCGTATTTTAGTCTTTCGTACGGAACAGCTGCTTCCTGCGGCGTTATGGTAACGCGTAACACATCTTCTTTCTGATCGTAACTAAAACTTCCCCAGGAGGTAGTATTTTTTGAAAAGATCAATACCCATTCTTTTTCTGTAGGCAATACGTGCAAACCATACGCACCTGCAGCGAGTGGCTTGCCGTTTATTTTCACATCGTGTGCAAAGCTGATCACGGTGT
>JAQBNJ010000454.1 GCA_028288645.1 Sediminibacterium sp. | reverse complement strand
TTGAAGTCCTAACACTGTCTTAAATGCGCCGATGAAAAGTTCAAATACTACGATGATCATCATGATAGTGCTAAGCATATTTAGCAACTTTGTATTCCCATCTACAAAAACGAAGTCAATGATCTTTTGCAGGTAAATGGAAGTGGAAAGTCCCAGTATAGTATACACCACAGCGCCAATGAGAGCCTGTAGCATGATTCCTTTGTGTGGCCTTATCAATTGCCAGAAACGCAAATGATTGGAAGTTTTTTCATTGCCACCGGTAAATTCGTCACCCGGTAATAATAACACGATCACACCCGTCCATTCTTTATTGAAATCAGTTTTTTTTACCCTGTGGATATGCCCATTTTCCGGATCCATGATCATGATAGTTTTCCTGTTTACTTTATAGATCACAACATAATGTTGCAAAGTATTTTTAACAACAATATGTGCGATCGCAGGTAACGGGATTTTTGATAAACTTTCCAACGGTCCTTTCGCACCCTTTGCCTGGAAACCCAATTTTTCAGATGCTTCAATGAGTCCCAATATATTTGTTCCACGTTTGTCTGTGCCTGCATATTGTCTGATCCGGCTTACGGGCATTCTTAGGTGATAATAGGCTGCTACCGAGGCAAGGCATGCCGCGCCGCAGTCTGTAATATCCCGTTGTTTTATTTTGATATGATTGTTCAACGGACTGTAATTAAAGTTGCACCTGGTGCATTTGGATTGAGCCAGTCATCTAACTTGTCAAACAGTAATTGCCACAAACTGCGCCGGGCAATTGTGAAATTTGCCTGGAAACCAAGGCCTTTTTTTAGTTGACCCGTATAACCGTTCCTGAGATGTAATTGTGAACTGTCGAAACTGCACAGGACTTTAAAGAAAGGCTTATTATCAACCGGGGTGAAATCATTATCGATCTGGATGATCTTCCCGGTCAACACGCCAAAATAATTATAGTCAAAAGCATCAATCTGGTAGCGAACGGGTTGATTGATCTTTAGTAACCCGACATCTTTTGTTTGAACAAAGCATTCGCCAATAATAGTACCCCCAGGTGAAATGGAGCATATCGTTTCATTTGCCTGGATCGATCCGCCGGAATACCTTGTTGCTATTCCCTGGATGATGCCTGCAACTGATGCCCTTACCTCGTAATATGCTGCATTCGAACTGATCTCATTTACCTGTTGATTGAACTGGGAAAGCTCAAGTTGGTATCGTGCCAGGTCCTGTTGCCAACTGCTCAATTGTGCCTGGATAAGTGTTTTCACAGATGCATGCAGTTTTTCCTGGTTGTTTTGAATATCAAAAAACTCTTTCGGTGAGATCACTTTGTCCTTCGCGAGCGAAGTGTTTATTTCTACTTCTTTATTTGCCTTTCTTAAAAGGATCTCCTGTTCAGATTTCTGTTGGATAAAATGGTTCAGTTGTTCAATATATAGAGGAGTTCTTAGTTGTTCGAGCGTCTTATCATCTATGACAGATGTTGTAAGTAGCGCCAGGTCGTGGATAAATGATTTGCGTTGATCAACTTCAAACCGGTTGTGAACTTGCTTACCAATCGCGCCCGGATCTTTTATGCGCAGTATGATCTCATTCTTTTCCACCTGCTGACCTTCTCTGGAAAAAACCGTGTCTATGATCCCTGCAACAACCGCCCTGATCTCCGCCCGCTCGTTTTTTGGACGTGTAATACCCTGCGTTTTGATAGTGATGTCTGTTTTTATATAACGGAGAAACACGATTGAAGTAGCTATCAAAACAATTAACGTGAGGTACACGCAATGAGCGATAAAACCTTTTTTAGGTTTTACAAAAGCATAAGACCTTAGATCTGAAAAGTACATAAAAGCTATGCGTAAGCGTTGATGATAAATCCTATTGAATTATAAACACTATGGGTTACGACCACATACCAAAAAGGATTCTTTTGTTTTCCTGCTATTGAAAACCAGAGCATCGCGTAGATCGTACCTGCCAATGTTGCTTTCAGCACGTATGCAATTGAATAGTGATGCGCGAGCCCAAACAAAATAGCTGAAACGAGAACGGCCAGTAACCTGTTGTTACAGGAATACTTTAGAACGGTCCTGATGATCCATAATTGAACAATGGCAGTTTCAATGATCGGGGCTGCTATTACGATCAACAGGAAATCGGGAACACTTGTTTCAAATTCCGGCCCGCTGGTATTTTCAGGAAAAAGAATGAATGAGAAAATGGCAGTAACAATCACATCGGCAAGCAATGCAAAAAGAACTAGGTACGGAACGGAGATGCTGGTTGTTTTAGTTATGGTCCTGTCGAACCAGGCATTCGGTTTTGTGAAATTGAAGGTCATGATCTTTTTTTTAAATGAAGGAAACCGGATTGCTCCGGCTCCCTTTTAAAAACTACTTTTTCAAACTCGGCGATAATGACGATTGAAACTCACCTGCTGTTTTTCCAAAAACATAGATGCATTTCGCTGTCATGCCTACCACGTAAAACAGGTCCTCCCAAAAGCCACTTCCGCCTTCGATCAGCAAAAGTTCCTCCGGTGATAATTCTGTTACCTGTTGGCAGTTGTCGGGTATTAATGATATTTTTTTCATGACAATGATTTAGGTTGTTTAGGTTGATCAAAATTCCATCCGTTGGAAAGGCCTCTTTTAACCTCCTCCCAATGGTTGATAATGTCATAAGCAACACCGACCCAGGTTACTTTTTTAAGCAGGTTGCCGAGCCAGCCCCCGCCATTGATCTCATTCATTTCGAGATCCGTAATGGGAGCCAATCCCATTCTTTTTAATTCCATCGGTTTCATAAAAATGGTTTTAGTATTTTCTTCCTCATGTTCGCATCATGCATGGGTATTGGAAGAGTTGAATTGCCCATTACCATTGGCCAAATGATCCATAAAATTCAAAAAGCCGGGATTGAAATCCAAGTAATGGACGCAGAACTATGTTACCAATTGTAACACTTATCTACGTGGTGAAAATTAGAGACTAAATACTGTTAATTATAGCGTGTTTTCACCCTTTTTTGCGAAAGGGAAAGCAACTAGTATTGTGTTGTTATTTCTATCTACTCATCTATTGAAAAACTATGTACCAGAGAAGCGAAGAAAGAATGCGTATCGCACGCAACATTCGGCTCATCAGAGAGCTGCGGAATTTCGATCAACGATATGTGGCTTCTGAATTGGGAATAGCGCGCACTACGCTTTCTACCTGGGAGAATGGACTTACAGAAGTGAAGATTGCGAACCTGATCAAATTGGCTGAGGTATTTGGATTGGATAATTACAGGCAGATCATTGATTTTGATCCGGACGCGCTGTTTAGGAAATAGGGGCATTTGCCGCGCCCTTTAGGGCGTGGAATAGGGGGGATTGTATTTCTTTGTAGGGACTTTAGTCCCCAGTATCATTTACACCGGGGACTAAAGCCCTACAAGAACACCAAACATGAATTCTTATTCCACGCCCTGAAGGGCGCGGCAAAGAGGTGCGGCAAAGAGGTGCGGCAAAGAGGCGCGATAAAACACGCTAATGCTTATTTTATCCCAAGCGACAAAAGTTTGCTGCTAGTAGTTAATAGCTAACAGCTTTTCCAAAGCATCCAGTTTATCTTTTCTCAATTGCTCCTTCAATGCATCCCGTCCATTGAATTTTTCTTCGCCACGGAGGTAGTGATGCAGGTGTACCTGGAGAGATTGTCCATAGATATCTTCATCAAAATCAAAAATATTTACTTCGATCACGCGCTTCTTTCCATCAACAGTTGGCCGTACGCCGATGTTCATCATGCCCTTCAAATAACTCACGACTGACGATTCACGCTTCACAACAGTGACTGCATATACGCCATTTCCGGGGATCAATTTTTCTTCACTGCTGATGTGGAGATTGGCTGTAGGATATCCAATGGTTCGCCCTAATTTGTTTCCTTCTATTACGATGCCTTCAAAAAAATACGGGTAATCCAAAAACTGGTTGGCGGTTTCAATATTGTTGTCCGTTAATGAATG
>JAQBNJ010000447.1 GCA_028288645.1 Sediminibacterium sp. | reverse complement strand
AAATATTCCCGATCTACATGAACTATTATAGTCTCAACAGGCAAGCACCGAACGTCAGCTTCCGTGAAGCCACCATCAAAGGCCAGGCTCCGGATAAAGGATTATACTTTCCTGAAACCATCCCGGTTATCGATCCTTCTGTAATAAAAAATATCGTGGATTACTCTAAGGAAGATCTCGCATTTCTGATCATGAAACCTTATGTGGGTGAAACGAGCGATGAAAAAGAATTATATCGTATCGCTTCTGAAACGATCAATTTCCCTTTTCCTTTAGTAACGGTTACTGAAAAGATAAGTTCCCTTGAATTATTTCACGGTCCCACATTGGCTTTTAAAGATGTAGGTGCAAGATTCATGAGCCGCTGCCTGGGCTATTTTTCGCAACAACAAAATGGAAAAGTAACGGTGCTTGTTGCCACTTCGGGTGATACCGGTGGTGCAGTGGCCAATGGTTTTTTAGGCGTGGATGGAGTAGAAGTGATCATATTATACCCTTCCGGAAAAGTAAGTGATGTGCAGGAATTGCAATTGACCACCTGCGGACAAAATATCACCGCCCTCGAAGTAACAGGTAGTTTTGATGATTGCCAGGCAATGGTGAAAGATGCATTCATGGATGCTGACCTAAATCAAAAATTACAATTAACCTCGGCAAACTCTATTAACGTAGCGAGATGGTTGCCACAACAGTTATATTATTTCTTTGCGTACCAGCAATGGAAAGACAAAGATCATCCACCCGTGATATCTGTCCCCAGTGGTAATTTCGGAAATATCTGTGCAGGATTGTTGGCTCATGTGAGTGGATTGCCTGTGCAACATTTTATCGCGGCATGTAATGTGAATGATGCAGTTCTTGAATATTTGCGCTCCGGAACTTATAAATCAAAAACTGCAGTGCCAACTATTTCCAATGCAATGGATGTAGGCAGCCCGAGTAATTTTGTTCGGATACTGGAATTGTTTCAACACAATTATCAAAACATTTCTGAGAAAATTTCAGGATATACGGTGAGTGATGAGACTACGCAACAAACGATCGCTGATGTTTATCAACAATATAATTATACACTTGATCCGCATGGTGCAGTAGCATATTATGCGTTACAGGAATACCTGTCACAACATGCTGAAGAGAAAGGAATGTTTTTGGAAACCGCACATCCTGTTAAATTTCCGGCAACTGTAGAAGCGATGACCGGTAAGAAGATTGCAGTACCTGAATCGGCGCAACATCTATTTGTAAAGGAAAAACGAAGCATAGAGATGAATGCTAAGTTTGATGAGTTGAAGGAGTGGTTGATAAATAAATCTTAACCCGCTTTATGAGTAAGAATATAATTAGCCTTTTTTTTGTTTAGCAGCTTTTAGGTTTTCTATATGCTTTTTTGCATTAAAGTCTTTAGCTAATCCACTTTCAATACCTTCCTCAATTACTTTTTTTAAAGCGACAATCTTGCTTTCTTCCTCTTCCAATAAACGAAGGCCGGCACGTATAACCTCACTTGCATTCTTAGATCGTCTCATGATTTTATAAATTTTAATAAAGTTACCAAAATGCATAACCCAAAAGCAGGGATTTAGTATTCCGGTGGTTGTTGGTCAGGCGACCAACAACGGCGGGAGAGAAGTGTGCAGATGAATGCTTCGTTTGATGAGTGGTTGATGGATAAATATTTTTTTTATCACAGACGACACAGATTAGCACAGAATTTTTTCGGTCGTTGTTGGTCGCAGACCACAGGTGTTCGGAAGAAAATGAATAACCCTGTAAGGGTGACCTGTTTGTAGAAATATAGCGTGTGATAACAGAGAAGCTCCGTAGGAGCGACCTGTAAATATAAATGATCATGCAAATAATCGACTACAAATGCCAGTTTCGTAATATTTACAGGTCGCTCCTATGGAGCTAATTGCTTTCTATGTACAATCCCTTCTACAAACAGGGCGCCCCCTCCGGGGCTTGTAAAACAACCTTCCGAACACCCGTAATAAAAAGTAAAGCTTCCGCGGCAAAAGCAATTTTAAATAGATTTAAGGATTTCAGCGTCTCTTTTTTGCATGACACAGAACTCTTAAAACCACACAACTTTTAATCCTTTCAAATAATCAACTTATTGATTATAATAATTTTTTTTGGGGAGGGTATATCCGATGCTTGCAAAATCTGAGTACCTACCCCAAACAAAAAACCCGCTATCAATAACAATTTGTCAGTAACAAACTCCGCAGCGAATTTTCTGTGCTAATCTGTGTCGTCTATGGCAATTTTTTCTAAACAAGTTTCCACGGCGTCCTGATCTTCGCTTTCACATAACTATTCGCCTCAGCATCATTCTTGAATTGTTCCTTCTTCGGATCCCATTCCAACGGACGGTTCATCCAATAGGCAATATTGGCGAGTGCGCAAACGCTGCTGCTGCGGTGGCCGGTTTCAACATCACAGATCGGCTCTTTTCCGGATTTGATGCACTCGAGGAAATCTTTGTAATGGCTGGTGCTGTTATAAACTCTTTTGTCATTCGGTGAGAGTGTGGCAGTAACGAGGTTGGCTGGATCACTGTCTAGGAATTCGCGGCTTACATCCAACGTAACTCTCTTACCGTCTTTCTCTCCAATAAAACGAACGGCATATTTTCTGCCGAAATCTTCGTGTTTCATCACTATGCCGTTTCCATAGATCATGGTCAATCCTTTTTTAGCAGTAGGATCTGTTGGCGGGATGAATTTTACCGGGCCGCTTCTGTCCATATCCAATCCCCATTGTGCAATATCAAACATATGGGCACCCCAATCGCTTAACAATCCACCGCCATACTCTCGGTAATTGCGCCAGTTAGGATAGATA
>JAQBNJ010000441.1 GCA_028288645.1 Sediminibacterium sp. | reverse complement strand
CTGGATCTTTAATGATGATTACATGAATTATGAGGAAGAGATCGTGCAATGGTCGGGTTATCCTTCATTAGGCTCTATTCCCAAATTGGGAACGATTGATAAAGCAACCGTGCATGAACAGGCGATGCGCCTCAAATCATCATTGATCGATAAATTGCAGCCGTTATGAACAAACAGGAGCTGCGGCAATTATATCAGATAAAAAGGGCTGAGATCCATTCTAAAGAACGCCTGCGCCTGGATGATCTTTTATTGCTGCAGTTCCAGCAGTTTGATTATTCGGATGTGCAAACCGTGCTTACTTACTGGCCCTTGGCAAATAAGTCGGAACCTAACACGCATCTTTTTTCCGGTTATCTGAGACATATGCTGCCCGGTATGGTGCTTGCCTATCCTTTGACCGATCCTTTATCTCTCGAAATGACCGCGCTGGCCATTCATGAAGATACCATCTATCACACCAACGCATGGGGTATCACTGAACCGAAAGAAGGTGAAGTGATCGACCCAACACAGATTGATCTCATATTCGTTCCATTGCTGGCCTATGATACAAAAGGCTATCGCGTGGGTTTTGGAAAAGGCTTTTACGACAGGTACCTCGCCCGGTGCAGGGAAGATATTGTTAAGATCGGTTTTTCTTACTTCGGCCCGGTTGATGAAATCGCCGACACCGATCAATTTGACGTACCTTTGACCTATTGTATCACGCCGCAGCAGACTTATGAATTTTAACACGATATTCCTTAAATCCTTCCGTGTTTTATTATTGCCTTTAGCGCTTATCTATGGATTGGCCATCTTTATCCGCAACTGGCTCTTCGATAAAAAATACCTGAAATCAGCACAATTTAATTTTCCATTGATCTGTATAGGCAATCTTTCTGTTGGCGGAACCGGTAAATCACCCATGGTGGAATACTTGGTTGAATTATTGAAACCCAAATTCAAAGTAGGCACACTGAGCCGTGGCTACAAACGCAGAACAAAAGGTTATGCATTGGCCAATCAATACACCACAGCGCTTGAAATAGGAGATGAGCCCATGCAGTTCCACAGTAAGTTCCCCGAAATTGCTGTTGCATCCTGCGAAGAAAGGCTGGTGGGCATTCCGCATTTATTACAGGATGTGCCGGGATTGCAGACAATTATTCTTGATGATGCATTTCAGCACCGTTCCGTGCGGGCAGGATTGAATATTCTCTTAACAGAGTTCAGCAATTTGTATGCACACGATTTTTTTCTGCCAACAGGTGATCTCCGCGATCAATGGTCCTCGGCAAAAAGAGCGCAGGTGATCATCGTTACCAAATGTCCCTATGATCTTTCTGCAGAACAGAAACAAAAAATCATCCGCGACCTGAAGCCCGAAGCATTTCAAAAAGTTTTTTTTTCCACGATCGAATACGGTACGCCCTATCATATTTTCAATCCCGGCGATGAATGGATGATCACGCCAAGGGATGAAGTGTTACTGGTTTGCGGCATCGCCAATCCTAAACCCTTAAAAGAATACCTGCTTGCCAAAACGCATACTTATTACCAGCAGGATTACTCTGATCATCATATTTTTTCTATTGACGACCTGAATGAGATCAAACAAAAATTTGATGAGATCGAAGCAAAGGATAAGATGATACTCACCACGGAAAAAGATGCAGTGCGCCTGATCAAATTCACCGAACAACTGGCTTCACTACCGATGTATGTGTTACCGATCCGCCACTTTTTCTTATTCGGAGAAGGACAGCAGTTTAACGGGCTGGTGACCGACTATATTACAAACTTTCAATTCAACCCTGCAGCATGAGTAAAGACAAATCAAAAAGATCAAAACAGAAATCAAAGTCGAAGACAACTGCGCAGGTTACCCTGAAAGGCAAGCTGGAAGTAACACGTTCGGGTATGGGCTATGTGATCATAGAAAATGTAGAAGGAGATGTACTGGTTCGGCCGGGTGATTTTAATACGGCGCTTAACGGCGATACGGTCCGCGTAAAAGTGGTGAAAGAGAATCTGCGTACCGGCAAAAAAGAAGGAAAGGTAACAGAGGTGGTGGTGAGAAAACAAACAGAATTTATAGGGCATGTGCAATTGTCAACCAATTATGCATTCTTTATTCCCGATACCGATAAACCCATGCCTGATATTTTTATTCCGTTGACGGAATTGAATGGCGCAAAGAACAAGGACAGGGTAGTGGCGCGTTTGGTGAAATGGGATAAGGATGATAAGAAACCGGTTGGTACTATTGTAAATGTGATGCAACCGGAAGATGAGAACGATGCAGCTATGAAAGAGCTGCTGGCACAGGCAGGTTTCCCTTTATTCTTTCCTGATGATGTGATGGAAGAAGCAGAACGGTTACCCGAAGTACTCGATTCAGCCGAGATCAAAAAAAGAAGGGATTGCCGCGATATACTTACGTTCACGATCGATCCTGCCGATGCGAAAGATTTTGATGATGCCATCTCCATCCGCAAACTCAGCAATGGTATGTACGAGATCGGCGTGCATATTGCCGATGTGAGTTACTATGTGCTTCCCGAAACAGAACTTGACCAGGAAGCATACAAACGCGCCACATCTGTTTACTTACCGGATCGTGTAAATCCTATGTTGCCGGAAAAAATATCGAATGAACTTTGTTCATTGCGGCCGCATGAGGACAAATTTACTTTCTCCGCTATTTTTCAAATGGATACAAAAGGAGTGATCAAACAATACTGGTTGGGCAAAACAGTTATTCATTCCGATCACCGTTATGCGTATGAGGATGTGCAGGAGATCATTGAAACAAAAAAAGGGGTGAACCAGGATGAGATCTTATTGCTGAATGATATCGCGCAGCGAATGCGAAAGATCCGTTTCAGCAAAGGCGCGATCAATTTCTCATCTACTGAGGTTCGTTTTAAATTAGATGAGAAAGGCACACCCATCGGTGTGATGGTAAAAGAAAGCAAAGAATCACACCAACTCATTGAAGAATTCATGTTGCTTGCGAATAGAACCGTTGCAGAAAACGTGGCCAAACTCAAAATCAATAAAAAATCGATTCCTTTTCCATACAGGATACACGACAGACCCGACGTAGAAAAGCTCACACCTTTTATTGCGTTCGCATTAAAACATGGTTATAAGTTTGATGTATCCACGCCACAGGCCATAGCATTCAGCTTTAATAAAATGCTGACAGAAGCAAAAGGAAAACCCGAACAACATGTGCTGGAGCAATTGGGTATCCGCACTATGATGAAAGCGATCTATACAACAGAAAATATCGGCCACTACGGATTAGGCTTTGAACATTATTGTCATTTCACTTCGCCTATCAGGCGATACCCCGATGTGTTGGTGCACCGTGTTCTGGAATCCATCCTTGAGAACAAGCCTTTGGTTGATAAAAAAATGGAAGAGAAATGCAAACACAGCAGTGAAAGAGAACGTGCTGCCATGGAATGCGAACGTGCAGGTAACAAATACAAACAGGTTGAATTCTTGAAGGGCCATTTGGGCGAAGTGTTTGAAGGTGTGGTAAGCGGTGTATCCAGTTTTGGTTTCTGGGTAGAAACAGTTGCGCATAAATGCGAGGGCCTGGTAAGCGTGATCGGCTTATCTGATTACGATGATTTCCGTTTGATAGAAGGCGATTACAGTTTAGTTGGCAGGAGAAGCGGCCGCACTTTCCGTATGGGCGACAGGGTATTCATTCGTGTTGTATCTGCCAATCTTGAGAAACGCCAATTAGATTATGAGTGGGTGATGGATGCGGGGAGTGATGAAGAGAAAAGTCAAAAAGCAAAAGTTAAAAACAAGAAAGGTAAGTAGTTTAAGTAAAAAGATACTTTCGTTATCGAACACGAATTAGAGCGAATGATCACCAACAGCGGGTAAACATCTTCAACGATCAGGTTTAATAGCTAATAGTTGTCCTGCTAAAACGTGACTTGTTCCATCGGGACAATTGGTGGGTAGAAAACAATTCGGGTGATGACCCGTTCGTTCCATAGGAACGATTGGTGATCTCCGATAAACGGCAATACGAGAATATTTGCGGGATGAGCACCAAGCGTTCCTGCTACGAAACGCCACAACGCTACATTAACATGTTGCTACCCACGGGATGTTCCTACGGAACACGTTGTTTCAATGTCCCATCGGGACAATTGGTGGGTAGAAAACAATTCGGATGATGACCCGTTCGTTCCATAGGAACGATTGGTGATTTCCGATAAACGGCAATACGATAATATTTTCAGAATGAGCGTCAAGCGTTCCTACGGAACATTCATTCTTTCCGCAATTCTGTTTCATTAAATATGATCCCGCACTCAGCCAATACTTTCAACACAGGTTCATAAATGCCCGCGATGATCGGAATATGCAAACCCGTTTCATTGATCTTTCCTTCCAGCAATAAAGTTGCCGCAATACCCAACGGCAACCCCACCGTTTTCGCCATCGCTGTGTGCAGGTTATTCTCACCCTTCACTACCAATTCGCTTTTCACACTATACTTTTTGTCATTCGCCGCATATTCAACTTCATGCAACATCACGATCATATCCTTGTCATTCTCTTCTAACACCCATTTCTTTTCAAGAATAAACTGCAGCACATCAGCAGCACTGCAATGCCCTTTATTGATGAGTGTCGCGTCATCCCATCCCAAAAAATCAAACTGATCCTTTACTAATGGATCAGACAACAAAGATTCTTTCCCTCTGAATGCATTG
>JAQBNJ010000432.1 GCA_028288645.1 Sediminibacterium sp. | reverse complement strand
TCAAGCGAAGGAATATTTTGCGCAAAATATTTCAGGTTCTGCAGGTCAAGATCATGGCCGGCATTTAATCCTAATCCCAATTGCATTGCTTTTAAAGCGGCATCTATATATGGTGTTACTGCAGAATGTTTATCAACCAAAAATTCCTTAGCATACCCTTCCGTGTATAATTCTATCCGGTCCGTTCCTGTTTCTGCGGCGCCTGCTACCATTTCAATAACGGGGTCAACAAAAATGGATACGCGGATCCCGGCTTTTTTGAAAACAGAAATAATATGGATAAGGTATTGTTTGTGTTTAATGGTATCCCATCCATGATCGCTTGTTAATTGTCCTAATGCGTCCGGCACCAGGGTCACCTGGTGAGGCTTTGTTTCAAGAACAAGGTCAACAAATTTCTGTTCGGTTGGGTTTCCTTCAATATTAAATTCAGTGGTGATGATCTTTTTTATTTCACGCACATCCTCATATCGAATATGCCTTTCATCGGGTCTTGGATGCACGGTCACGCCATCTGCGCCAAAACGCTGTGCATCTATGGCCGCTTTTACCACATCGGGGTTATTGCCGCCTCGGCTGTTACGCAGGGTAGCAAATTTGTTGATGTTTACGCTGAGCTTTGTCATGCTGCAAAAGTAAGAAAGTAAGTCTGGAGTTAGAAGTCTGAAGACTGGATTTGCTTCATCCCAGACTTCTAACTCCAGACTCCAGACTTTTCTCACGGAATGCAGTAGCTTAGACCTTTAAAATAACCGTCGCCCGCATGAGCTATGTTTCATTAGAAGAATGTTTACTGGATCTTGAAAAGAACGGCCAGCTGGTGCGGATCAAAGAAGAAGTGGATCCTTATCTCGAGATGGCTGCGATACATTTACGGGTGCATGAAGCAGGTGGGCCCGCATTGTTGTTTGAGAATGTGAAAGGCTCGCGTTTCCGTGCGGCATCCAATATTTTTGGAACCCTTGACAGAAGCAAATTTATCTTCAGAAATACTTTTCAACTCGTGCAAAAACTGATCGCCTTAAAAGGCGATCCTATTAAGGCACTGAAACATCCGCTGGATAATATGAGTGCCGGCCTCGCCGCCGCCAAAGCATTTCCGTTAAAGAACCCCTTACAAAAACCTGTTTTATACGAAGAGATACGGGTAAGCGATCTTCCGCTCATTCATCACTGGCCCATGGATGGCGGCGCTTTTATAACATTGCCGCAGGTATACACGGAAGATATTGATCAACCTGGAATCATGAATGCGAATCTCGGTATGTACCGTATCCAGTTAACAGGCAATGATTATGAATTAAATAAAGAAGCAGGCTTGCATTATCAATTGCATCGCGGTATCGGTGTGCATCAAACAAAAGCAAATGAAAAAGGATTGCCTTTGCGTGTGAGTTGTTTTGTAGGTGGCCCTCCCGCGCATTCTGTTGCTGCCGTAATGCCTTTACCTGAAGGCATCAGTGAAATGACTTTCGCAGGTGTACTTGGCGGGAGAAGGTTCCGTTATTGCTATCGCGATGGATTTGCGATTAGTACCGATGCCGATTTTGTGATCACCGGTGAAGTGCATCCCGGCACCAATAAACCGGAGGGCCCGTTTGGCGATCATCTCGGTTATTATAGTTTGAAACATGATTTTCCCGTGCTGCGTATCCACAAGGTATATGCAAAGAAAAATGCCATCTGGCCCTTTACCGTTGTGGGAAGGCCGCCACAGGAAGATACCAGTTTTGGACAATTGATACATGAATTGACCGGCGCCGCCATTCCACAGGAGATCCCCGGTTTGAAAGAAGTGCATGCGGTTGATGCTGCCGGAGTGCATCCCTTATTACTTGCCATCGGCAGTGAACGTTACACACCGTATACACCTGCGAGGCAACCGGCAGAAATTCTAACCATCGCCAATCATATTTTGGGAACCGGGCAGTTGAGCCTCGCTAAATTCCTGTTTATTACTGCTGATGATTCGAACAGGTTGTCTGCACACAATGTGCGCACATTCATGGAATACATGCTCGAACGTATCGATCTCACACGCGATATTCATTTTCATACCAATACAACCATTGATACATTGGATTATTCCGGTACCGGATTGAATACGGGTAGTAAAGTTGTATTTGCTGCTTATGGCGATGTAAAGAGAAAACTGTGTACAGAAGTTCCGCAGATTCTGAAAGAGTTATCGCATTTTGAAAATGCACAGGTAAATATGCCGGGTGTAATTGCATTGCAATCGGGCAAATTTATTTCTTATGAAGAAGCGCATAAAGAAATAGAAAGACTCGATCAGCAATTGAAAACAAAAAAAGATGCATTGGCCGGTGTTGCGATGATCGTAGTATGCGACGATGCCTCTTTTACCGCTGAAACGATCCGCAACCAGCTTTGGGTTACTTATACGCGTTGTAATCCTTCCCATGACATATATGGCATAGATGCTTTCACTGAAAACAAACACTGGGGCTGCCGTGGCCCGTTGGTGATTGATGCCCGTATCAAGCCCCACCACGCCCCACCCGTTGAAAAGGACCATGCTGTGGAAAAAAAGATCGCCCTGAACTTTGAAAAAGGTGGCAGCCTGCATAATATGTTAAAGTAAACATACGTTGTAAGATAGATTGCAATGCTTCGTCAACAGCCGAAACGGATCCTTCATCTCTAAATCCTGACTATGAAGAGGAATATGATGTTGATACAACGGGTTAGTTTCATCAGTTTATCTTTTTTACTGATATTCCCGGCACTTGCATTGATAAGCTCTCAAAAAAAACAAACTATCTCACCAAAACCTTTTGCCGGAAATAAGGCAGTTGTAGTCATGGAATTGTTTACGAGCCAGGGTTGCAGCAGTTGTCCGCCTGCAGACAAATTACTGGCCGAATACAGCAGTGCAAATAATGAAAATATCATCCCGCTTTCTTTTCATGTTGATTACTGGAACCGTTTAGGGTGGACAGATCCTTTCAGCAATAGTGCCTATAGCGCAAGACAGCAATGGTATAGCCAGCATCTTCCCAAAGGCAGTGTATACACGCCGCAACTAATCATTAATGGCAGGGGCGAAGTAGTGGGCAATGATCGTTCCCTGGTAAGTGGTTTAGTAAAAAAAGAACTAGCCGACAGTTCATCCAAAAATATATCGGTAGAGAATATTGTTATCGGCAGGAGTGCTGTCAGTTTTCACTATACAATTACAAATACCGGCAAAGATGAATTGTTAAATATTGCGATCGTACAGAAAGAAGTTACCACGCAGATAAAGGCGGGAGAAAATGAAGGGGTTACGCTTACCAATCATAATATAGTACGCTCATTCGATACACAGCCAGTTAATAGTGATGGATCAGGGCAAATAGCTATTCCGCTATCATTCAAGGCTTCAGGACACGCTTTGGTATTATATACGCAGAATAGAAAAGACCTTACAATATCGGCGGCTGTGATGAAAGATCTTTAATGGTACAGTGGATCCTGTTAAAGTAATTTGACAAAATATGTTAAAATAAAAATTCGGTGTATGCTCAGGGCATGATTTTGCATCTAATTAAGAAAGGATGTTTCATTTTTAAATCTTTATCTATGAAAACACAACTAATGTCGTTTCGAAGAATTGTTATTACAGGGATATATGTCTTGTTGATCTTCTCTTTTCTGATGTTGATCCGTTCGCAGAATAAACATCTGATCTCTAGAGAGAACACCGCAGTTCAACATACCCTTGATACGGGTACCATATAGTGAATATTGAATGTTGAATAAGGAATACTCAATGTTGAACCAGGGTGCGTCCCAACATTCAACATTCTTTGTTCAATATTTATCGAACCACTTCCACCCATGTGTGATCTGCTAATAATCTTACAGAAGAAATAAATTGTTTAAAGGGCCCGGCGTCACCCCATTCATTAGGACCAACCAGGGAAAGCATATGTGTTCCATCTTTTTTTTCATACAGGTGATAGGTATGCCCGATCTGTGGTTTGAAACGAAGGCTTGCTTCGTAGATCATTAAACTCAATTCTTTTCTCTTGCGAATCTCCTGTGCCTGCTTCGCGAGTAATTCTATTTGCTGTTTTATCTGCTCAAGCTGCATATTGGTTTGTTCTTCCATAGCAGACAATGCCTTGTGTTTGATCACACCTTCTTTAGTTGGCCGGATGGCTACACTGCCAACAGAAGATGCATATGGTAAAACGCTTAGTTGCTTGTGATAGATCTCAATATTCACGAAGGGCTTGTCTTCTTTATCTTTTCCCCGATGCGTTACTTTCATATAACCGTTGGACAATATTTCATTGGTTACTTCCAGAATGGTTTGCTCTTCCTTGATGAAAATTGTTTGTATGGTTGAGGCATTTACTATTTCTGCTTTCACCGAATCTGCCATTTCCTGGTTCTCAAAAGGACGTAGTTCGCCGTCGGGCAATACTTCATATTGTGTGTAGAATGCTTCATGGTCAGGACTAACCCAGTTAATGCTGATACCCAGCGCATGGCCGTTACGTATGCTTTCTATTTTATAACTCCCGCTTTTAGGCACAAGCCCAAACTGGAAATCACATTTCTCAGGAAATAATTGCCAACTGGCTAAAAAATTATAGGCTTGTACCATTTTGAGCTATGAGCTTTGAGCCTTGAGCTGTGAGCCTGGCCGGTTATAGTAGTTAGTTTAATACTTCCATGGAACAATGCTATTTTTTCATTCACGTTTCCAAACCAAGCTCATAGCTCGTGGCTCAAAGCTCACAGCTTCCTTCAATTCACCACTGCAAAATCCGGCCGCTTTATCAACTGGCTGATATATTTAAAACGAAGATCGGTATTAAAAGTAATGTTCCATTTGTTCATGGTTCCTGTTGTTCTCGGGTAATAATAGGCCTTTAGTTCCATGGTTCCGAAAACGAGGTTCTCGTTTCGTGTCCTGGCTCCGCCGCCGAATGCGGCATACACATCGCCGGTTTTTACATTCAGCCCAATGGTTTTGAGATAACTCACATTGGTAAATACAAAAGGGGCAAAGCTGAAACCTACCAGTTTCCAGGTATTGTAGAAAACGGTTTCGGCATTGAAACTAACGCGCGTAGAAGCGCGCAGATCGGGATTGTTTAATTGCGGAATACCATAATCACTCGATAATCGAAGCGGATCATTTAAAAAAGTACGTGCGAGTTGTGTAATGCTGCCGCTGAGAAAATGCCTGATATACCATTTGCTGCTGAGCTTACGAAGTTTTGTAAAATATTCAACACTGGTAAGAAAACTGATGTCTTCAAAACGACCTGAATTATAATACGTGCCCAGCCTCAATGTATAGTTGATATAATTTTTCCTGTTCGAGAAATAATTCCGCTGGTATTCAAAACCAGCATACGGACGCGAGACACGGTTGCGGCTGCTCCAGCCGCCGATCACTGACATGCTGAAACCTTCCGGTACATCTTCGTTACGTCCAAAACCATATAGGAAATTGGTATGGTAATAATCCTGTTCAAAAATAGTAAAGGATCCGAGTACAGTCGCAAGATCTGAATAGTCGCTGTTGTAAACAGTTTTATAAAATTCAGGAATATCCTGGAATTTCCTGCTCACTGCACGTATGGCAATAAGTTTTTTAAACCTCGATTTGAAATTTTCCTGCAACTGTTTTCTTGCGCCGATATTATACCCGATCCATCCGTCCACTATCCGGTAACGGTATTTAAAATTGGTTTTATACAGCGAATCATCCAGGTATCCATTTTCTGTAAAATGATGGGCTACCTCGAAGGCACCGGTCCACACGTGGTAAGGGCTAACCAAAGGAAGTTCTCCGGCAAGAAATAAATTCTTTTCCTCTCTTCGCCCGCTGTTAAATGCGGGGGATTCATTGCGGTAGCCAAAAGAAAGATTGATAAAACTGCCTGCAAAATTTCTTTTTAAAAATTCGAAACCGATCCCATAGTCGGGCCTCCTGGTCACGTCATAAATATTCCTAATCTGCAAACGATTGCCTCTTCCGAAAAGATTGTCGTCGTTTACTTCAAAGCTTGCCATTTGTGCGGTGCCTGCATCCATGCTTCCCCCAAAAGGAAATACATCTTTGCAGATCACGATCACATCAACGGAATCGATACTGGAGGTTTGTTTTACCGTGATCCTTGCATCCTGCAGATAGGTAAGTTCACGAAGGAAGCGCTCATTATCGGCCATTAAATAAGGATAAAGCGTATCGCCGGGTGTAAAAAAAAGATTATTAATGATCACGCGCCTGCTGGTACTCGGGTGTAATTTATTACCGATATCATTAAAAAGATTGCGGGTAACTTTTGTTGTATCGTTCACCGAACGGTTAAACCCAAGTTTTTCGATCAGTATATTACGGATGATCTTTCCCCTGTATGGGTTGAATGCGATCTCATTTTTAACAGCGCCTTCGGCAGGCAGCAGGGGGTCGGCGTTGTTGACAGACAAACTTTTTCCAAGTTTACCAAGCAGGCCCTTTTTATTGGCTAAAAAGAAAACGG
>JAQBNJ010000420.1 GCA_028288645.1 Sediminibacterium sp. | reverse complement strand
CAGACGACACAGATTACCACAGAATTTTTCTGTGATAATCTGTGTCGTCTGTGGCAAAAAATTATCTCCATCCATCTACATCCAGTAAATTAACCAACACTCCCAACACACTTCCTTCTTCCCTCCTCGATGTAGTGGCATATTGTAAAATGCGTCCTGCCAATCGGCTGATCGGTAAGGTTTGTATCCATACAGTACCGGGACCGCGGAGTGAAGCGAAAAATAATCCTTCACCACCAAA
Source organism: Sediminibacterium sp. (assembly GCA_028288645.1). Taxonomy (GTDB): domain Bacteria; phylum Bacteroidota; class Bacteroidia; order Chitinophagales; family Chitinophagaceae; genus Sediminibacterium. The sequence continues at coordinate 6,637 of JAQBNJ010000420.1, read as the reverse complement.
GATGGTATTCTTGATACCGCCTACAAACTGGATATCATAATCAACCGTTGAGGTAAAACCTACGATACAGCCAGTATCTACTTTCAATGTTTCACCTACGCTGAGGTCTTTTCTTAGCACGTGTCCGCAGGCATGTAAGAAGGTCATTCCATCGCCCTCTAATTTTTCCATGATAAATCCTTCGCCGCCAAACAAACCGGTTCCCAACCTGCGCTGGAATTCAATGCCAACGCTTACACCTTTGGCTGCACATAAGAAAGCATCTTTCTGGCAGATCACCTTATTCCCAAACTGGCTCAGGTCAACAGGGATGATCTTGCCGGGGTAAGGCGATGCAAAACTTACATGTCTTTTGCCTGAATCCACATTGGTAAACGCCGTCATAAATAAATTCTCACCAACCAGTACGCGCTTACCGGCATTCAGTAATTTTCCGAGCAGGCCGCTGTTTTGTTGCTTGCTTCCGTCGCCGAACAGGGTTTCCATTACGATCCCGTCGTCCATCATCATAAAAGCGCCGGGTTCGGCAATGGCTGTTTCATTAGGGTCAAGCTCTACTTCTACATACTGCATTTCCTCGCCAAAAATGCGGTAGTCTATTTCGTGGTTTTGTATCATATCGGTTTAATTTTCGGTGAAATTAGTACATAGAACGGTAGATATATTACAGCCCGGGGAAGAAGAAAACCCAAATTTTCTTTTTTGAACTAACTTTCCTATTCTCAAAAATCTAAAATACAATGCTATGAGACTAAAACTGCTGGTACCGGCGCTTATCTGCCTGGTATTACCCTCCCTCATCTTCGCCCAGGCAAAACTGGTTGAGAAGATCACACGTAAAGGAAACGAACTGATAATTCCGTATGAAAAATACGTGTTGCCAAACGGCCTTACAGTTGTAGTACACGAAGATCACAGCGATCCCGTGGTGCATGTGGATGTTACCTATCACGTAGGTTCTGCGCGTGAAGAGATCGGCAAAAGCGGTTTCGCGCATTTCTTCGAACACATGATGTTCCAGGGAAGCGACCACGTGGCGGATGAACAGCATTTTAAACTGGTAACAGAATCAGGCGGCACGCTGAATGGCTCTACCAATAAGGACCGAACCAACTATTACGAGACTGTACCAAGCAATCAACTGGAAAAAATGCTCTGGCTCGAATCAGATCGCATGGGTTTTTTAATGGATGCGGTAACACAGCCAAAATTTGAGATCCAACGTGCCACCGTAAAAAATGAAAGAGGACAGAACTACGATAACCAGCCCTATGGTTTATCCGGTGAAGTGGTTGCCCGCAGTCTTTATCCATACGGCCATCCTTATTCCTGGTTAACCATCGGTTATATTGAAGAATTGAACCGCGTAAATGTGAACGATCTGAAGAATTTCTTTCTTCGCTGGTATGGCCCTAATAATGCAACCTTAACCGTTGGTGGTGATGTTAGCACCGCGGATGTAGTGAAAATGGCAGAAAAATATTTCGGCTCTATTCCGCGTTGTCCCGAAGTAAGTTCGGCAAAATTTGCACCGGTAGTCATTGAAAAAGACAGGTATGTAAGTTATGTCGACAATTATGCACGTGCCGCACAATTGCGCATCGTATATCCAACCGTTGCCGAATACAATCCTGATATGGCTGCACTGGCATGCCTCTCGCAGGTATTGGGCGGTGGCGGCGGCGGAGGTGGTGGCCGCGGTGGCGGTGGAAGAGGCGGTGGGGGTGGTGGAAACCGTAACTCGGTTTTTTACCAGTTCCTTATCAAAGATCAAAAAGCATTGTCGGCAAGCGCCAGCAGCCAATTGAGTGAACTGGCCGGTGAGTTTGCTATTTCTGTTACACCCTATCCCGGCAAGAATCTTGCAGAAATGGAACAACTTGTTGGAGAGGCATTGGCAGAATTTGAAAAACGCGGAGTAACCGATGACGATGTTGAAAAATTTAAGAACGCTTATGAAAGCAGGGCCATTAGCGGCCTGGCAAGCGTATCAGGAAAAGTAAACCAACTTGCGGCTTTTCAAACTTTTGCAGGTAATCCGAATATGATGAGCACGCTGCTTGCTATGTATCGCGGGTTAACAAAAGAAGATGTAATGCGTGTTTACAATAAATACATTAAAGGAAAACACCGTCTTGTATTGAGTGTGGTTACTAAAGGCGCTGAGAATGTAAAAGCGGCTGCAGATAATTATACAATAGACCAATCGCATTACCAGGCACCGAACTATGGTTATGCAGGATTGAAGTATGTAAAAGCAAAAGATAATTTTGACAGGAGTAAGACCCCCGCCAGCGGCCCCAACCCCGTAGTAAAAGTTCCGGCATACTGGACAGGTTCTTTACCTAATAAAATGCGGGTGATCGGTGTTGAGAATACAGAAATACCAACGGTAACACTAAGCATTTCTTTGAAAGGCGGGACCTTCCTCGAAGCAAATGATCTGACCAAAGCCGGATGGGTGAATTTGTTCGCGAGTATGATGAACGAGGACACAAAGAATTACACAAGCGAACAATTCTCGACCGAACTCGAAAAACTCGGGGGAAGTTCTGTCGGCATCAGTAATACCAGTGATGCGATCGTGTTCTCCATGCAAACCCTGAAAAAGAACGTTGATAAGACTTTGCAGTTACTGGAAGAAAGAATGATGAATCCTAAATTCAGTGAAGAAGCATTTACACGTATTAAGCGGCAATTGGTACAGCGCCTGCAAAACAGTAAAACACAACCTGCCGGAATTGCCACCAACGTATATGCACGTTTGAATTATGGAACCAATAATATTTTAGGGATATCAGAAAGCGGCACAACAGAAACCATCAACAATATCCAGTTCTCGGATATCCAGAAATATTATGATACGTATATTGGTTCAGAAGATGGAAAAGTAGTGATCGTTGGCGATATCAAAGAAGCAGAGATCCTGCCTAAGCTTACATTTTTAACTAAACTTCCTGCGAGATCATTTACGATCCCATCACCTGCTGCCGCGCCTGCTGTTGAAAAAACAAGGATCTACCTGGTAAATGTTCCAAAAGCGGCGCAAACAGAATTCAGGGTAGGAAATGTTACCAGTTTGAAATATGATGCCACAGGCGAATTCTATCGTTCTACATTAACCAACTATAATTTAGGAGGAGGGTTCAACAGCCGTATCAATCTCAATCTTCGTGAAGACAAAGGCTGGACCTATGGTGCACGCAGCAGTTTTGCCGCAAATAAATATACCGGCAATTATACTTTCAGCAGCGGTATCCTTGCACGTTCTACAGACAGCGCTTTGTATGAAGTGATGAAAGAGATCAAGAACTATGCAGCCAACGGTGTTACCGAAGACGAAGTTGCCTTCATGAAAAAATCCATCGGCCAGAGTGATGCAAGAAATTACGAGACCGGCCCGCAGAAAGCAAATTTTGTCGGCCGTATCCTCGAATACAATCTTCCCGGTGATTTTGTTACCAAACAAAACCAGATCCTCAGCAGCATCACCAAAAAAGACATCGATGCCATCGCTAAAAGATATTTGGACGTGAATAAGATGAATATTCTTTTGGTGGGTGATAAACAACTGATACTTCCGGGTTTGAAAAGATTGGGGTATGAGATTGTTGAGTTGGATGTGGATGGGAAGGAGATGGGTAAGTTATAGCTAACCCCATTTGCCGCGCCTTTATTTACCGCGCCCTTTAGGGCGTGGACAATGGTAGGCATCCCGCATATTTTTTCCGGGCTTTAGCCCGCAGTGTACACTGTGGGTAAAGCCCGGAAAATTTTCAAATCATTCTTTTTATCCACGCCCTAAAGGGCGCGGCAAATAATAAAACCGCCTCTGATTCAGAGGCGGTTTTATTTTATAACCAGAATTCACTCAAATTAAACTCTCCGCGCTTCCTTCATCTTCCCCAACCAAACTTTCTTACCCTGTATCATTCTCACCAAATACATAATACCCACGGTAATAAAGAAGAACGGTCCCAGGAAACCTAGTAGCGCAACGAACTTGGTTCCGTAGAACTTACTCATCGGCCTTCTTAATCTTTCGCTGATGATGTACATACTTGGTACCATCACCAATGTTAAGAAGAATGCGAAGATCAATCCGAAGATGATGGTCCAGCTCAACGGTCCCCAGAATACCACACTATCACCGCCAAAGAAAAGATGCGGTGCACCATGCTGGAACAGGGAAACGAAATTGATATTGAAACCAACGGCTAATGGTAACAAACCCAGCATCGTTGCCAATGCCGTAAGCATTACCGGTATGATACGGATCTTACCCGCTTCAATGGCCGCCGCTCTTGTTTTATATCCTCTTCCGCGAAGCTCATCAGTAAACTCGATCAATAAGATACCGTTCTTAATTACGATACCCGCCAAACCGATAATACCCACGCCCACCATGATCATTGCCATCGACATACCGGTTAATGCATAACCAATAAACACACCGATGATGGAGAAGAAGATCTCTGTTAATACAATGAATGGCTTACTCAAACTATTGAACTGTAATACAAGGATCAGGAAGATCAGTAACAAAGCAACCATTAACGAGGTTCCTAAGAAACTCATGGTTTCCGCCTGCTGTTCACTTTCACCGGTTTGTTTAATAGTAACATCAGCAGGGATCTTTGTCTTGGCTTTAAATTCTTCTATCTTCTTGGCCAGTTCTGCATTCACAGGACCAACTAATGAAGGATCGGTTACATTCGATTGTATCTGTATCGTACGTTTTACATTCTTACGTTTGATACCGCCGGATGTATTAGTGTAATCAACCGTAGCCACTGCATTTAATGGCACCTGTTTGATACCCATCGTGCTCATATCACGGAAGGTCAAACGCATATTCATCAGGTCGCTGATATTGTTACGCTGTAACATATTGTAGCGGATCTGGATCTTGTATTCGTCTTCTCCATCTTTTAGTTTGCTGGCTTCTTTACCAAACACAGCCGAACGTATTTCCATACCGATCTGTGCGGTGCTGATGCCTTCACGCAAAGCTCTTTCACGATCAATGTTGATGGTGATCTCGGGATTCTGCAGGTCAACATCCATCTTCAGGTTATCGATACCAAAGATGCGGTTTGTATCCAGGTGGTTCTGCAGGTCGTAAGCCACTTTAGCGATCTCGTCAAAATTATCACCGGCAATTTCAATATTCACCGGGGGATCTGTTGGCGGACCGCCATCTTCCTGTCCAACCTCAATGCTTGCACCAGGTATGCCTTTCATTTGTTCACGAACTTCTTTCAGGTAAGGCGCTGTGGATACACCATGGCGCTCTTCATATTGTACAAATGAAACCTGTATACGGCCAAGATTACTTTGTGTGCTTCGGTTATTATCTCTTGGATTGTTCGCACTCACTGCTACATTGGTAATAATACTTTCTACGATAGAACCCGGTGTGCCTGGTTTCTCTTTAGCCAGCACTTTTTGTACGCGTGCTTCGAGAACCCTTGTAACAGAATCTGTTGTTGATGTTTTTGTACCCACCGGCATTTTCAAGTATACATAAATAAAGTGTGGATCACCGCTCGGGAAGAATGGTTTGGGGTTGTTGCGAACAACCAGCATGATCAACGAGATTGGGAATAACAGGAACAGCCACAACATCAACCTTGCTGGCCGCTTTCCTTTTAATACCCAATGCAGCATTTTTTCGTAACGGTTCATCAGGCCAGGTAATACCTTTTCCTGGAACACGTGAATAATGCCACGGATCACATAGCGGTTCAGCACCATGATAGCCGCCATCGTTAAAAGAAAATTTCCTAAACCATGCCACCCTGCGAGGTTTAATAATAAACCAAACGTAACTATTGTCCAGAACAACGGCTTTTTGAAAATGGTATTTTTCTTCTCTTCATATTCTCTTCCTTCCGGACGCATAAAGCTTACCGCGAAAACAGGGTTCATAAAAAAGGCTACGATCAATGATGCTGCCAAAGTAAGGATCAACATCGTTGGGAGATAGATCATGAACTTACCGATCAACCCCTTCCACAGCAATAGCGGGAAGAAGGGGGCAAGTGTAGTTAACGTTCCCGCAAGTACAGGAACAAATACCTCGCCGGCCGCTTCTTTCGCGGCCCGTTCTATTTTTACTCTTCCGTTATTATAGATCCGGTGCGTGTTCTCAATTACCACGATCGCATCATCCACAATAATGCCCAGGCCAAACAGTAGCGCAAACAACACGATGAAGTTGAGCGTTACGTGCGTGCCTACAATAAAGTCTGCTACAGGTAAGAACATAAATGCCACGAACACACTCAGCGGTACACTTAACGCCACAAAGAATGCATTGGTAACACCCATAAAGAACATCAGTACGATCAATACAAGTATGAATCCAATGATGATCGTATTTACAAGATCATTAAAAGAGGTTTTAGTTTGCACACTCTGGTCGCCCGTGATAACAATATTCAGGTTTGGCGGCAGTTCTTTCTTTTCTTTCATTTCCTTGACGATCTGCTGTACTTTCTCAGAAGTTGCGATCAGGTTCTCACCACTGCGTTTAATAATGTTCAGCGTTACTACATTCTTTCCATCCAACCGTGCATAGTTCTCGGTTTCTTTAACGGTATCGATGATCTGGGCAACATCTCTCAAATAGATA
>JAQBNJ010000402.1 GCA_028288645.1 Sediminibacterium sp. | reverse complement strand
TTACCCGCATGAAGCAACCATGATCTCAAAAGAAATAGGCGCACCGGTGCAGGTTATCTGGACAAGGGAGGATGATGTAACGCAGGGCCCTTACCGGCCGGGGGTAACATATCGTTGCCAGGCCGCTATTGAAAGCGGAGAAGTGACCGCATTAAAATTCAAAATGGCGGGCCAGAACGTTGACCACTGGATGGCTGGAAATAATAAATCGTCAAACCGTTCGGCATCTGAAGGATTTCTTGCGCCCTATTTCAAAAACATTAAGAATATCAGCTTCAATGATGTAACATTTGAAACGCCGATCCCTGTTATCTGGTGGCGTTCTGTATATGCATCTACCAATGGATTTGCTTACGAATGTTTTTTGGATGAACTGGCTGTCGCCACAAAGAAAGATCCGCTCGAATTCAGAAGGCATTACCTGAAAGAAGAACGATGCGGGAAACTGATAGACAGGATGGAAGAAGTATCCGGCTGGAAGAAAAGAAAAAAGAATGAAGGTTTTGGCACCGCTATCACCGAATGTTTTTCGAGTACGGCGGGCCATGTTGTAAAAGTTTCGAAAAAAGCAGATGGGTCAATAAAAATTGATAAAGTATGGGTTGTGATCGATTGCGGTTGGTATGTTAATCCTGATATCATCAAGGCACAGGTTGAGGGTAGTGTGATCATGGCATTGGGTGCAGCAACTATGCATGAAATTCTTTTTGAAGATGGCCTTACCGTGCAAAAGAATTTTTACGATTACCAGATCCCGCGCATTAGTGATACGCCACCGATTGAAGTATTTATCATGGAAAATGAAGAAAACGCGGGCGGCGTGGGCGAACCGGGATTGCCTGCATTTGCACCTGCCTTGGCAAATGCGGTGTATGATCTTACGGGGAAAAGGATAAGGAAGATGCCTTTTAGTTTGGCGGCGGTATAATCCGGCATTTACTCAAATAATCCCTAACGCATCAAATAAATCTGAATTTTATTTCTTATATTTGTTAATATTAACAATAATAGGAAACAAAATGACCTATTTAGAGTTCAGAGACGCTATGCACAGCTTTGGGGTATTTTCCACCAGGGATATTGAAAAGCTGTTCACAAAGTTTGATACAAGACGCCTGGTAGAATGGCAGCGGAAGGGCTATATCCAAAAACTGATCAATAAGTGGTATGTATTTGCTGATATACCCATGACCGAATGGCTCCGTTACAGGATCAGCAATTGCTTATACCGGCCATCCTATGTTTCACTGGAATCAGCGCTTTCGCATCACGGATTAATCCCCGAAGCTGTGTATTCAGTACAGAATGTTACAACGAGAAAGACAATCGCTTACGAAACTGTTGCCGGCACTTTTCATTACAGAACCATCAAGCCTTATCTGTTCTTTGGGTACGAAGTAGACAAAAGCCAAACCATACCGGTATTAATGGCTTCCCCGGAAAAGGCGATCCTGGACTATTTTTATCTGAGCCCCGGATTAAATACGATACAGGATATGGAAGCGCTGAGATTTAACCTGGATACCTTACATGAGATCGTTAACCAGGAAAAATTAACCTCCTATGCCGCGTGTTTTGAAAGTACTGTACTAATCAAGCGCCTTAAGCTTTTGAACAAACTCAATATGCATGCTGACACTGTCTGAAATAGAAAAAAATTACCCGGAAAACCTTCGTGGTTTCAAACGGTTTATTCTACGGGAGTATCTGCAGCATAAATTATTGCAGATACTTTTCGATAGCGAATATGCAAATGAACTATGTTTTTTGGGTGGCACCTGCCTGCGCATTGTGCACGGCAATACACGGTTTTCAGAGGACCTGGATTTTGACAACTTTTCTATTGCAGAAGATACCTTTGAAAAAGTGTCAGGTGAACTGAAAAAACAGTTGGAACAAGAAGGCTACGAAGTAGAATTAAAAACTGTTTTCCGTGGTGCGTATCACTGCTATATCCGGTTCCCTGAAATATTATATAAGGAAGGCCTGTCGGCACACAGGGAAGAAAAAATATTGATCCAGCTTGACACTGAGCCTCAACATTTTGATTTCGTACCGGAAAAATACATACTGAACCGGTTTGACATCTTTACACAGATCTTCATCACACCATTGAATTTACTTCTCGCTCAAAAATTCTATGCCGTCTGCAACCGCGAAAGAAACAAAGGAAGAGATTTCTTTGATATTGCCTTCCTGCTATCATTGATTAATTCACCTGATTATAATTATTTAGAATTTAAAATGGGCGTAACCAACGAGAAGCAACTCAAAGAAAAGATATTCGAAAAATGCAGCAGTTTAAATATGGAGGAAATGGCTAAAGATGTTCAACCATTTTTGTTCAATCCAAAGGATGCACAAAAAGTATTGTTGTTCCAGGAATTGATCAAACAAACCAGGTTGTAAAGATTGCCGCTGTGAATGAGGAGCATGATGAGCAGAATAGAGTCTTATGATGGCCATTTCAAATTGAAAGTTCTCCTGGCAACTGATGTAAGATAC
>JAQBNJ010000401.1 GCA_028288645.1 Sediminibacterium sp. | reverse complement strand
ACACCGTTAGAGATTGTTTTTACACTCTTTGAGCGTTAGGAAGCTCTACTGAAAATTTTGAATATTGAATCCTGCATACACCCGGCCTTTTGAGGGGTTTTTTATTTAAGATGTGGCCCTGTCAACCTCTTCTTCCATCACACTCATAAAAGCGCGGCCCTTGTCTACGAGGTCATCGGCCAGGTTCTCAAGATCGTCTTTCATTTTGTCTGCATCTTTTTTGAAGCGGCATACCAGGTCCTTGCCCTCAGGTGTATTCAAAAAATGAACTACAGCGGCGCCGATCAACAGACCGGCAATGAATTTTACGCTCATATTGGTTTGTTTAGTGGTTTGGAATGTTTACCTGTGAGGATATGCAATAATTGTTCCGGACTCAGGAAGGGAATATTGAACACTGAACAAGGAATATTGAATGAAGAAGTAATGGGCCACTGCAGTTGGTTGCCTGAACATCGGATCGGGATTACGAATGTTGTTGTGGGGTCACAACAACGGCGGTCCCACTTCTTCATTCATTATTCCTTGTTCAGAGTTCTACATTCATTTCCCTTTCCACATAGAAAAAAGCAGTTTCAATGCACCAAACAGCCCAACCTGTTTAGCGCCGCCTGCAAGAGTATCTTTCCAGCTATTGCCGGTTTTATCATTCTTGTCGCCATAGAAAAAATCATAGCCCGCTTTCACCAATTTCCAAACACCAGATGCTACCTGGTTGCCCATAAACGCAGGAAGTATGGCAGTAACGGATGCTTTTACTGCTTCTTCGGGTAAACGGTTCCACCTCGCGCTTAGATCGTTCTCCCGTTCGTTGATACGCTGTTTTACCCGGCGCATTTCGGAGTGAAGATCTTCCAGGTTATTGATATCTGTTGTGTACGAATTTTTCATCTCTCTTCATTTTTATCAAAGAAGATCCTGATCACAATATTGATGACCTGTTTGCTGATCCATTTTCTGCAAAAAACAAAGACCAGTAATAACACAAGGTAAAAACCGGCTACAATACCAAAACCAGTATAGAGATTATTGGTAGTGGTTGAGAAATATACACCGGCCATTACGCTTAAAAATATCAGTACAAAAAATCCGAGCAGCGATATCATCAGTACAACAAACAGTAATGCCACCAGCCTTGCCGTTTTTTCGGTGGCCTGCAGTTTTAGTAATAGCAACCTGTCCTGGATATATTGCTCCAGTTCTTTGCGTGTTTCGGTAAAAAAATTATCGGTTTTTTCCTGCATACAATTTTTTCAGGATGCCTGTTCTGTTTCATCCATAAATGATCTTCCTTTTTGTAAAACATCATCGGCCAGGTCACTAAGGTCCTCCTGCATTTTTCCCGCGCCTTCTTTCAGGTCTTTGATAAGCTCCTTCCCTTTCTCACTATTCAGAAAAAGTACCAGGGCCGTTCCGGCAACTGCGCCAAGTAATACTCCTGCTATAAATTTATTACTCATACTTTGAATTTTATCGTGACTTATTTGTGTTGTTGCGTGAATAATGATTGTGCCGGGCGCAAAGATGCAAAATTGTTTATCTTCACGACAGACCTTTACATGAGTTACCATGGATACCCAACCCGACCATAAGATAAACAAATATTTCTTCTTAAGCGTGATCGTAATTTTCGCAGTGTTCCTGCTGTTTAGCCTGATCGAATTTTTTACGGCTTTTTTGGCGGCGGTAATGTTCTACGTGTTAAGCAAACCTTTCGTGGAATGGCTGATCAAGAAGAAACGCTGGAAAAAAACCTGGGCGGCTTTGCTTGTGATATTTATTTCATTCTTCATTATTCTTTTACCCATCTCTTTATTGGCAACGATGTTGTTTGGAAAAGTGGAGCAGATAGCCGGTAATATGCAGGCAACTATTATCCAGCCGCTCAAAAACCTCGATGCAATCTTACAGCAGAAATTTCATGTGGTGTTGATCTCCGATAAAAATATTGCGCAGGCCGAAGGTTATCTCACCAGTTTTATTTCTTCTTTACTGAACCAGGGATTAAATTTATTGGGCGCGATAACGATGATGTATTTCTTTTTGTATTTCCTCATCACTAATATCAACAGGATGGAAGCGGCGATCGTTTTCTATCTTCCTTTTGGCAGGCATAAAATAGAAATGTTCGGCCATGAATTAAAAGCGCAAACATTCAGTAATGCAGTGGGTGTTCCGCTTATTGCCGTGGTCCAGGGTTTCATAGCCTATATCTCCTATGTTATTGCCGGTGTAAGCGAACCCGGTTTCTACGCTGTGCTTACCGGCTTCGCATCTATCTTACCATTGATCGGCACTGGTCTGGTGTGGATACCGATGGCCATCTATTTATTGGCGAATCATTTAACCTGGCAGGGATTATTCATATTGGGCTGGGGATTGATCGTATTGAGCAGCATGGATAATGTGGTGCGTTTTGTTTTGGCGAAACGGATGGCGGATGTACATCCTATCGTAACGGTATTGGGTGTGATCATTGGTGTGCAATATTTCGGGATCACCGGTTTGGTTTTCGGGCCCCTGATCATTTCCTATTTTATTATTTTATTGCGGATCTATTATATCGAATACCAGAAACCGGTGCCGGCGAGAAAACGAAAACCGGTGCCGACGATTTCTTTTAATGTGCCGTTTTTGGGGAATAGGAAGAAAAAATAAAAAGAGTGTATGTGATCAGGCGGTTATAAAATGCGCAACAATATCCCGCTAGGGATAACCGCTTTGTAGAAAAAAGCGTTGCACATTTCGATTGCCCTGTAAGGGCTACCCGCGACGGCTCGGGATTGCGGAGGGTTGCCCCGATGGGGCAAAATAAAATCACGCTAAATGTTTTTGCTACAAAGCGGTAGCCCCGCTGGGGCAATTCTCTGCGGCAACTCTGCGATCTCATGTTCTCTGCGGTGAATTGAATCTCAAAGTTTGATGAATCTCGTTTTGTTGAGGATCGCATTCACCGCAGAGACAGGGAGAAGCAGAGTTAACGCAGAGTTGTTATGGCAAAACCTTATTTAGCAAAATAATCGAGTTGATATACATACGTAGAAAAATTAAAATCGATATCAATTAACGGCTTTAATTTAAAAGCTTCATCCTGTCCAATTGGGTATACATTACACAAATCTCTATCGTCGGCAGGAGGACTAAAAATGATTCGAAAATCTTCAAGATTAATATGATCGACATTAATCTCACTCACTAAACTTTCATCATTTTTATTAAAGACACTAATGAGCCTTTCTATATCACTCATATCATCACTTTAATTATTCCTAAATACTACAAGATTTATACAATCCATTGATACACCAACGCCGCCAACACCCCACCCGCTATCGGCCCGATAACCGGTATCCAGCTATAAGCCCAATCACTTCCACCTTTGTTTTTCATTGGCAACAAGGCATGCATGATACGCGGGCCGAGGTCTCTTGTTGGATTGATGGCGTAACCTGTAGGGCCACCTAAGCTGAGGCCGATACCTAATACGAGTAAAGCAACAGGTAATGCATCCAGTGAACCCAATGAATTATCTGATTTTACAATGAAGAGAATAGCAAACACAAAAACAAACGTGCCGATCAATTCAGAAAGAAAATTATCTACGGGTTTATTGATGGCGGGCGATGTGCAGAATACGCCGAGTTTGGTGGCTGCATCTTCCGTAGCATTAAAGTGCTGGCGATAGGCGATCCACATGATCAATGCGCCGAGCATGGAGCCTAATAATTGTGCAAGCAAATACGTTGGCACAAGCGACCATTCAAATTTACCGATGCTTGCCAATGCGAGCGTTACTGCAGGATTTAAGTGGGCACCACTCGAGGATGCAGTTGCATATACAGCTACAAATACCGCAATGGCCCAACCAAATGTGATGGCGATCAATCCGCCGTTATTACCTTTTGTTTTGTTGAGGATCACGTTGGCAACAACACCGTCGCCAAGAATAATTAACAGGGCGCTACCGGCCAGTTCAGCAATGAAGGGAGTCATATTGCAATCGTTTTTAGGGGGATAAGATAGGAAAAGTTTGGGAAATGCCCATAGTCCATGGTTGATAGTCCATATTCCATAGCAGTTACTAATTTTCGGAGATTGCTATGTACTATGGACCATCGACTATGGACCGAATTAAACGCTCCAGCTAACTGCCGTGTTGATAGCACGCTTCCAGCCTTCGGATAATTCATTTCGTTTGGCATCATCCATGGATGGAGAGAATACTCTTTCCATTTGCCATTGTTGCTGGATGTCTTCGGTGCTGCTCCAGTAACCTACTGCGAGGCCGGCTAAATAAGCTGCGCCTAATGCAGTGGTTTCTACAACGGTTGGGCGTACCACTTTTGTATTTAGCAAGTCGCTTTGAAACTGCATGAGCAGGTTGTTGGCTGTTGCACCACCATCTACGCGCAATTCTTTGATGGCAATTCCTGAATCGGCTTCCATGGCTTTTAATACATCCATGGTTTGGTACGCGATGCTGTCTAATGCTGCGCGGGCGAAATGTGCGCCGGTTGTTCCACGGGTAATGCCCACGATAGTTCCGCGGGCATGCTGGTTCCAGTAAGGAGCGCCGAGCCCGGCAAATGCGGGAACAACATATACGCCATCACTGCTTTCTACTTCCGCGGCTAGTGATTCTACTTCCGCGGATATGCGTATAATTTTTAACCCATCGCGCAGCCATTGAACTACGGCACCGGCGATGAATACGCTTCCTTCCAGTGCATAGTGTGTTACGCCGTTTACTTTCCAGGCAACGGTTGTTAATAAATTATTGGTAGATGCGATCGCTTTTTCTCCCGTATTCATCAACATAAAACATCCTGTGCCGTATGTGTTCTTTACCATGCCGGGTTGCGTACACATCTGCCCGAATAATGCCGCCTGCTGGTCCCCTGCTATTCCAGCGATAGGAATATTATGCGCGGTTAAAATATTCTGCGTGTGTCCATACACTTCACTGCTGCTGCGCACTTCGGGTAACATAGATGCGGGCACATCAAAGATCTTCAGTAACTCTTCATCCCATTGCAATGAATGGATATTGAATAACATCGTGCGCGATGCATTGGATACATCGGTTGCATGCACAGTTCCGTTGGTGAGTTTCCATAAGAGCCAGCTATCCACAGTGCCGAAACATAATTCTCCTTTATTCGCCCTGTCCCTTGCGCCACTTACATTATCGAGGATCCATTTTACTTTGGTGGCGGAGAAATACGCGTCAACAACCTTTCCTGTTTTTTGCTGGATGGTTTTATCTGTTCCTTCTTTTAAAGTATCACAGAAAGCCGCGGTGAGTCTGTCCTGCCAAACAATGTCATTGTTTATCGGCTGGCCGGTGGACCTGTCCCATAAAACCGTTGTTTCTCTTTGGTTGGTGATACCAATGCCCGCAATATTCGCAACGGTCAATCCCGCTTTGGTGATTGCTTCTGCGGCAACACCCAATTGTGTGCTCCAGATCTCATTCGCATCATGCTCTACCCATCCCGGTTTGGGAAAGATCTGTGTAAATTCTTTTTGTGCAACGGAAATGATCGCGCCTTTTTTATTGAATACTATGGCGCGGCTGCTGGTGGTGCCCTGGTCGAAGGATAGGATATATTGATCCATTGTGAACAATCGTTTGATTGAAGTTATACTAATTAGAAATATAAATTGGGCTGATTGGTAGTATTTGAGGTGATTGTTTTATGAATGTAACAAGGTTCGAATCGATTTTTTTTTGAAACACATAGGGACATAGTTTAGAACCAAGGATACATAGTATTTATCTATGTGTCCTTCTCTTTTCCTATGCCCCTATGTGTTTCAAAAAAAAATAAATTGAAGCGGCTATTTATTATCTCTGTGGTTTTAACCATGGCTCGGGGTTCAACGGCACACTCTTATCATTACTG
>JAQBNJ010000387.1 GCA_028288645.1 Sediminibacterium sp. | reverse complement strand
TTCGTTTATTTATGAAATCATTTACTGCCTATACAACCGTATTCGGTTTACTGTTTATTTTATTCATGAGCCATAGCTCCTTTGCATCGGCCGTTCCGGGAACCGCATCACTAAGCGGGCAAATAACGGACCTTGCAACCACTAAACCTTTACCTGGCGCGACTGTATTGATACCCGATCTGAAACTGGCGGTTGCCGCGGATGCATCAGGTAATTATCGTTTTAGCGGTCTTCCTTCCGGGACTTTTTTGGTGGAAATAAAATTTGTAGGTTATAAAAGTGTCACAAAAAATATTTTACTAAAGGATGCAGTAAAGGAAGATTTCAAACTTGAGGAAAGCGCTACAGAGATAAGTGAGGTAGTGGTTACCGGTAGTTCAAAAGCTACGCAGATCAAACGCAACCCGGTACCAATTGTATCAGTTAACAAAGAATACCTGGTCACTAATCTTACCACCAATATTATTGATGCGATTGCGAAAGTTCCGGGTGTTCGTGCTGTAACCACGGGCCCCAATGTTTCCAAACCCGTTATTCGTGGACTGGGCTTTAACCGTATCCTTACTTTATACGATGGAGTGAGACAGGAAGGACAACAGTGGGGGGATGAGCATGGAATAGAAGTTGATCCTTATGGTATAGACAAAGTGGAGATCATCAAGGGCCCGGCCAGTTTGAGTTATGGATCTGATGCATTGGCTGGTGTGGTGAACCTGATTCCTACGCAACCCGCACCGGAAGGAAAAATGATCGGTGATGTAACAACAGAATATCAAACCAACAATAAATACATCGGTGGCTCTGCTATGCTGGGCGCTACAAAAAATGGTGTTGAATGGATGGCGAGGATCACACACAAACAAGCTACCAATTACGAAAACAAATATGATGGCCGTGTGTTCGGAACAGCGTTTAATGAAACAGATGCTACCGCCTCCATTGGCATCCACCGCAAATGGGGCTATTCACACCTGAACCTCGTGCTGTATAATAACAACCAGGAAATACCGGACGGAAGCCGTGACAGTGCCAGCCGCCGTTTTACACGCCAGATCACAGAAGCAGACACGGTTCGTGATATTGTTTCTGATGCCGACCTGAACAGTTATCATATTGAACACCTTCATCAGTTGGTACAACATTACCGCGCTTTCTTAAACAACAACTTTATTCTGGGTAACGGAAGACTGGACGTGAACCTCGGCTTTCAGAGAAGTGTAAGGCGTGAATTCAGCCACCCGGAATTGTACACAACTCCAGGTTTATACCTGCAGTTGAATTCTTATACCTACGATATTAAATATCATTTACCTGAACAAAATAACTGGAACGTGAGTATAGGGATAAATGGAATGTATCAACAAAATACATCGACCAACGGTACAGAATTTATTATTCCATCGTATAAGCAATTTGATATAGGAGGTTTTGCACTCGTGAAAAAAAGCATTGATAAACTGGATTTGTCAGGCGGATTGAGATACGATGTCCGTACGTTCAACAATGATCCGCTATACACAATACCAGATCCGGCTACAGGATTTGATAAACCGGTTAGTGCAGGCACACCGGGTGCGGATCAACCATTTTCAAAATACAGCCATTCATTTTCAGGTGCATCGGGTAGTTTGGGAGCCACGTATAATTTCACAGAACAGTTTTCAGTGAAAGCCAACCTGGCAAGAGGTTACCGCGCCCCGAATATTGCAGAAATATCTGCCAATGGTGTACACCCCGGAACCAATATCTACCAGATCGGAAACGATAATTTCAATCCGGAATTCAACCTGCAGGAAGATATCGGATTTGTGTTTTCATCGAGGTATGCGGTGATACAACTGAACCTGTTCAACAATTTTATTTCAAATTATATTTATAACCAGAAACTGATCGGGGCGAATGGATCAGATTCCGTGATCGTTGCCGGCAACCAGACATTCAAATTCCAGCAGGGCAGGGCAAACCTGTATGGCGGTGAACTAAATATTGATCTTCATCCTGTGAAGTCATTGCATTTTGAAAACAGTATTTCAGTTGTGTATGGCGACAACAAAGGATTAGCAGGAACTAAAGTTGACGATGATGCAAAGTACCTGCCATTCATTCCGCCGTTTCATGGTTTATCTGAATTGAGACTGGATTTTGCGTCAAAGAATTTCAAGCATGGTTTTATAAAAGCGCAGGTGGAATATTATGGCGCGCAAAACCGCGCATTCCTTGCCTATGATACAGAAACACCAACACCTGGTTACACTTTATTTAATGCAGGAGTTGGAGGCAGCTTTGTTAATAAATACGGGAATACTGTAGTAAGTGTTTACCTGATGGGAAATAATTTATTTAATACAGCTTACCAGGATCACCTGAACCGGTTGAAATATTTTGAGGACTATCCCGGAAATTTCACAGGCAGAAATGGTATTTATAATATGGGAAGAAATATTGCTTTTAAAGTAAGCTTCCCGATCAATGCCAGTTTGAAGAAAACCTCCTGATTTTTTCAAACTGCCTGAATGATCAATAAAACACTCATCGGCAACTGGTCGGTAACTACCTGTTGCATGCTTGCCATCAGTATTACAGTATTGTATGTACTGATGGCACTGGAGTATATCACCCATCAAAAGATAGTGAGTGATTTATTGATCATTGTGGCCGTGCTTGTATCCGTAAGCGCGGGCAGCATTTTTTTTGGTGCCCACCTGGCAGGAAAAGATTCGCCGGAGAAAAAGAGAATCCTTTACTTCCTGCAAAATATGCTTCGTTATTTTTTAGCATTCATCTTTTTTTACTATTCGTTTAACGGGTTGTATGGTACTCTTTTTAACTCTTCCCTGTTCACCTTATATTCTCCTGTATACAGGATCAGTGGCCCCGAGTTGGCTTCGCGTTTTTTTGGGTATTCACACCTCTATGTTATTTTGGTCAGCCTTTCCCAACTATTGTGCAGCTTGCTTTTATTGTACAGGCGCACCACGCTTGCAGCCTGTGTATTCGGTTTGGCTATGATGTCAGGTATTACCTTAATCAGTTTTACGCATCATTTCGAACTAAAATTGTTCCATGTAATCTATACACTGATGCTCCTGTATTTTATTCTTCTCCAGTTTGACAGGGTTAAGGCGTTTATTCTCCAGGGAAAAATAATATTATTGAACAGGCTGCCGGTGTATCTCACCCAGGTCAGGCATAATGTTTTTTACATGATCCTGGTCAAATTTTTTTTTACTATAGCGCTGCTGATCTGCTGTTTTAAAGAATGGAAGATGAAGGATGATCATGCTGCTACCAATCCCCTGGTGGGTATCTGGCAATTTACCGATCCGGGTAA
>JAQBNJ010000369.1 GCA_028288645.1 Sediminibacterium sp. | reverse complement strand
GGACTCTATCGATTATAATTTTAACCGTGCTAAACTCGCGTGGTATAATATTGAACCCAACCTGCAGGACAGGAACAGTACAACCAATCCATTGCGCAGGGATCTTGTTGAATTGAGTGACCCGCGTGTAAGACAGGTGTACACGAATGAATTGTTCCCGCAACGCACCACGAATATTACCGATGTACAATCTTCCACATTTGACCTTGCTTTTTATCCAAGAGAAAAAGGGCCATACAATTTTGAATCAAGAAATACACAGATAGACGCAGAAGGTAAATTGTTGCGGCCTTCTGAAAGGTGGGGTGGGTTGATGCGCGCAAATGATCAGACAGATTTTGAAACAGGCAATATTGAATTCTTTGAAATATGGGCGCAGGATCCATTTATTTTAAATCCATCAAGCACCGGGGGTAAACTGCATCTCAACCTCGGTAATGTGAGCGAAGATATTTTGAAAGACGGCAAACGTTTCTATGAGAACGGAATGAATACACCGAAAATTCCTGCGGCGGTAGACAGCACGAATACCTGGGGAAAAACACCTGTGAACCCGATACAGATCACGCAGGCATTTAGTAATGATCCTGATGACAGGCCCTACCAGGATGTAGGTTTTGATGGTTTGGATGATGATGGTGAAAGAAGAAAAAAAGATTATGTTCTGCAAAGGATTGCTAATAATTTCGGGACCGGTTCCGCAGCTTACCGCAAAGCATTGGCTGATCCTTCCGGTGATAATTATAAATGGTACCGTGATCCAGGTTTTGATCCGTTGGGTACCGGTATATTGGGCAGGTATAAAAATTTTAATAACCCGCAAGGCAATTCGCCATTGGCTACTTCCAACAGCCAGTTTACTTCTGCAGCTACTTTGTATCCCGATAATGAGGATCTGAACCGGGATAATACATTGAATGAAACAGAATCTTATTACGAATACGATATCGATCTCAAACCGGGAATGGATGTAGGGGTTACACCGTATATCACTGATAAAAGAGTGGTAACTGTAAATGCAGCTGATGGTACGAGAAAAACAGAGAACTGGTTTCTCTTTCGCATACCTATCAAAAGCTATGCACGTAAAGTGGGTAGTATACCTGATTTTAAATCTATTCGTTTTACACGTTTGTACCTCACAGATTTTGATGACTCAGTGGTTTTGCGTTTGGCAAGGATGGATCTTGTAAGAAATGTATGGCGCCAGTTCACTTTCAATGTTGATACAACCGGCTCTTATACACCTGTGAATAATTCGGGTGGAACTATCTTAAATACATTGGCTGTAAACCTGGAGGAGAACAGCAGCCGTCAACCTGTAAATTATTTAATGCCTCCGGGTGTTGAGCGTGTTCAGTTATTAAGTAACAACGGTGTTAACCTGCAGCAGAATGAGCAGGCGATGAGTTTAAAGATCACCAACCTGCTTTCAGGCGATGCGAGAGCCGTATTCAAAACAATGAACCTCGATGTAAGATCGTATGGAAAACTGTCGATGTATATACACGCCGAATCCATTACCGGCCAGCGCACGCTGAAGGATAATGAAATGAATGCGATCGTTCGTATCGGCCAGGATTTTCTGAATAACTATTACGAGATCAAGATCCCGTTAAAGATCACGCCGCCGGGAAACTATACACGTGGCCAGGAAGAAAAAATATGGCCGGTTGAAAATAATCTTGATTTTGCGCTGCGTGCATTGATCGATCTGAAACTGAAACGAAACACTGCGGGTGCATCGGTCACTAAAATATACAGGCAATTACTCGATAATAAAACCATCTCTATTCTCGGTAATCCCAATCTTGGAGAGGTAAGGGGAATCATGGTAGCGATCGAGAACCCGTTAAAACCGGATGGTTCAATCATCAATACAGAAGTATGGGTGAATGAGCTTCGACTCTCGCAACTGGATGAGAATGGCGGCTGGGCGGCGCTCGGAAGAGTAGATCTCACACTTGCAGATCTTGGTACCATTACTGTTTCGGGCAATACGCATACACAGGGATATGGGACGATTGAACAAAGAGTGAACGAGCGCGCAAAAGACAACCTCATACAGTTTGATGCAGCAGCGAATATTGATGCAGGCAAATTGATCCCGAAGAAGGCAAGGCTTTCTATCCCGACATATATCGGCATCAACCGAACGATCCTTACTCCACAATTTGATCCATACGATCTGGACGTGAAGTATAAAGAAAAACTAAATGCCGCACCAAAGAATAAACAGGATTCTATCAAAAATGCAGCGCTTGATCAGACAACTATCAAAACACTCAACTTTACCAATGTGCGGTTTATGCCCGCAACCAATCGGCCCGGACTACTGAACATAAGCAATTTCGATTTCAGTTATGCTTTTTCTGAGATCACGCAAACAAGTCCTGTGATATTACAGAATACAGTAACCAAACAAAGAGGCGCCCTGGGTTATACCTTTATCGGGCAGAGTAAATACATCGAGCCATTCAAGAGACTTATTAAATGGCAAACGCCGTGGCTGTCATTCATCAGGGATATTAATTTTAATCTCAAGCCGTCCTTCCTCAGTTTTCGTGCAGATATCAACAGGCAGTTCGGAGAATTTATCCCGCGTATTGTAAATACAGTGGATAGCAAAGTGGAAAGGGTAGATACTACCTACGATAAATATTTCACGTTCGATCGTTATTACGGACTGCGATGGGATCTTACACGAACATTGAATCTTGATTTTAATGCGCTTAATAACGCACGCGTGGATGAGCCATTCGGAAGGATCGATTCAAAAGCGAAAAAAGATACCGTACGTGAGAATTTCTTTAAGGGAGGAAGGAACACGCTCTATCAACAGAAAGCAACCTTGAATTATTCAATACCGTTTAATAAGTTTCCATTAACGGATTGGATCACGGCAAGGTATAGTTATGGAACTTCTTATAACTGGATCGGTGCGAGCCGCCTTGCGATCAATCTCGGAAACACGATTGAAAATACACAGGAAAATAATTTCAATGCGCAATTCAATTTTGCCAGCCTGTATGCAAAATCGAAATGGTTGCGGGCTTTGGATATTGTTCCGCCACCCAAACCAAAACCCGATCCTAAAAAACCGGCAGATGTAAAAGACGCACCGAACAGGAATGCATTGGGAACAACCATTCCAACAAAAGAAGAAGTAGTGAAAGGATTGAAGGGAAAGAAAAGAAGAGATGCATTAAAAAAATGGCGCCAGATGAAACGCGACGCGCAAACCGCAGGACGTTTGGCAAAAGCAAATGAGCCTATAGAATTAAATGGATTTACAAGAGCAGCGGGTAAGCTGGTCACTATGGTGCGTGGCGTTAATGTACAATATGCAGAAAATTACCGCAGCCGTTTACCGGGTTATATGGATAGCACACAATACATAGGGCAGGACTGGAAAACAATGGCGCCCGGATTGGACTATGTATTTGGAAAACAGCCCGACAGCAATTGGCTCAATC
>JAQBNJ010000330.1 GCA_028288645.1 Sediminibacterium sp. | reverse complement strand
TGTATCAATTCTGTTTTTTCTGCATTGGATGGCTGGTTCTCATCATTCAGCACACGATAAAAACTGCCGTTGTTATAATAACCTGAATCGATATAAGATAAAAACGCCGCAACCGTTTTAGGCGCCTGTAAAGGGTAGAGTTCTATTTCAATATCTCCTTTTTCTGTTTGTATTTCTATATGCGGGGTGGCAGTGTTCTTTTGTTTGCAGGAAAAAAATAATGCGATGATAAATATGAAGTAAACTCTTTTCATTATGATTCTTTAAATGTGCATAACAGGAAAATTAAAGTTGGCAAAGGATCATACTACTCTTTCATGCCTGCGCAGGTTTTTAATTCCCCAACCGGCAAGTAACAGTTCAACAACCAGCCCCAGCAAAAAATAAATCGATGGCATTCCATCCATTAGCAGGCTGATCATTCTTCCGGATGCCAGGCCTCCCATAAAAATAATATTGGCTATTGTGGCTGCCTTCCAGAATTTTGGTCTTACTATTCCAATCATCCAGAAAATAGCCATTGCTAAATACAGTCCCATTATTGCACGGAAAATATTTGACAGGTCGGTTCCGGTTATTGTAAAATCAAACAGCCGGGGCAAAATTTTTTCGGGATATAAACCATACACTAAAGCGATAGGAATGATCAATATGACGGATAGAATAAGATGATAATTCGTACTGCTTTTCATTATCGGACAGCATTTAAATACTTTTGGAAAGCTCCAAAGTTTCCAAAAGTTTAAGGAATCACTTCGAATAAAAAGAACTGCGTTTTCTCAAATATCACAAAATTATTATCCGCTACTAATACCAGGGTCTTGTGACCGTTAGGTAGTGTTGGACCGAATGTTGCGCCTTCCACATTATCCACATACACACCAAGTGAATCCATATTCAACAACAATTTTTTCGAAACCGGTTTTTTTGCGGGTGTTATTTTTAATGAAGTATTGTTCTTTATGTCTGTCGCGCCTTTTATATCTGCTAAAAATATTTTAATAGTACACGGCAATCGGCCTGTTGAAAAAGATCTTTCCAATACAATGAATTCTTCATTGCCTGCAGCTAAAATATCGGGTATCCCATTTACTTTAAAAGCGGTTGCAGGTGTTGAAGGATAAGCAACAGGATCCAATTTGTATGCATACTGGGCAGTATTCTTTTTGGTTGCCACTTCGAATTTAAAAATCCGTATCCATGGATCATTCTGCATGGTATCGGCACGCGGGCCATCTTCGTACAAGGGCTCTTCTACATTTACATACAGGGTTCTAAACTCATCCGCAAAACTCATTCCTTCCAATACGCCGTTTTGTCGCGGGCCATTTTCTGTAGCATGCATCCAAAGATTTTTGGGTAAGAAAAACGTGTCGATGTATTTTCCATTTACCGACATGACGGTTATGGATGGATTTTCCAACACCGTATCTTTTTCTCTGACGATCCTTTCTCCTTCGCTGCTCCAGACCATTTGTTGGTGAACAGGATCGTACCGCATTGCTTCCGGGTCGGGTGTATGCGCGGGGTCCTGTTTCGAATTGGGGTAAGGTTTTCCATCCTGCCGCAACAAGGTGGTTACGTTTACGAAAACAACGCTGTCGATCTTCTTCTGATCAAAAAATATTTTCGCAGTATAATAACGCGCTGCGTTAATAGAAGAGCGATCATCACTGATCATGTAATACGATCGGCTCTTCTTATCATAATCAATACTTGATAACCCGCCGATCGTTGTGCCTTTAAAAGAAAGATTGTGCGGCACATCATATTCCCCGATCAGCTTCAACTTGCTGATGGAATTATTTTTCTGCGCAAACGCGACGGAACAAACTGCAACTCCAAGTACTATTAAAAATCTCTTTTTCATTTCCTATCGCTTCTGTCAACAAAAATAATCTAATTCACCGCATCAATCCTGCGGCATTGGTGGCGGTGCTCCAAATGAGTGTTCCAGGTAAGCAGATAGATTTAATATCGCATCCGCTACAATATGGATCTGTTCCTGCGCTTCCTTCCAGTTGCGCTGTTCTATCGCTTCGCGAACACCGGGTATGGTCTTTACACCATATCCGGTATAAAAGCCGGGCGCATACAAAGTATGCTTGTACCAGTCCCTGCGCGGCAAACCGCTCTCCGATAAAAGCCGTTGCTCCGCCATGTATAACACTTTGTTCATAGCCGCATGATCAAGACTGTCTTTTTTAAATTTATCCTGCAACTGCGCAAAATCATCCGTTGTTTTCTTAAATTCTTTCAGTGCATTTTGCAATGGGGAGAAATCGAGATAAGGGACTTCTTCTTTTGGCAAAGGCGCTTTTATATTTTTCTTCGGATCATTCGCCAGCGCGTAACTGTTTGACCTGATCACTTCATTTTCCACAGCGGTCGACTCACGCATTTGGTCTGCCTGGTTCATCAGGTCTTTCACATATCCATCCACGGTTTTATACAGGCTCCTGAAATCAAATGGTAATGCTTCTGCATCGGCCATTCGCAATGCTGCGCGGCCGGCAGTTTTGGAAAGCGCGATCCCATATACAAAACCCGGGTCTTTAAAACGGGTGTAATCATCATACGAATCATAAATGGAATGGTATTCACCACCGGCATCTTCTCCACCAAAACCAATGTTCAGCGAGGGAATTCCTGCATGCTGTATAAACGAAGAATAGTCAGAGCCCGAACCCATGGCTCCAACCTCGAACATCTTTTTATCCATCGCTTCTTTTTTTGCTTTGGCCGAAGAGGCACTCACCGTATTTTCTGCTTTGGCCCTTTCAAACACCGTTACTTTAGTTTGCGGGTCCTCCACTTCTTTGCTGATCTCGGTAACCAATGTCTCTAGTGCATGTGATCCTTCCACGCTTAAGAATCCACGTGCACTCGCGTCTGTGTTGATATAGACAACTGCTTTCTGCTGCAATTCTTTGATATGATCTTCCAACCACTCCGTAGAACCGATCAATCCCGGCTCTTCTGCATCCCATGCGCAATACACTAATGTACGTTTGGGTTTCCATCCTGTTTTTACTAATTCACCAATCGCTTTGGCTTCTTCCAGTTCCGATGCCATTCCGCTGAGCGGATCATTGGCACCGTTAACCCAACCATCGTGGTGGTTGCCGCGGATCACCCATTCATCTGGATACTGCGATCCCTTGATGGTTGCGATCACATCATAGGCCGGTCTTAATTTCCAGTCAAAATCTACTTTCAAATGCACTTTGGTTTTACCGGGACCGATATGATAGGTGAAAGGCAATGCACCTCTCCAGTCGGCAGGAGCCACGGGACCTTCCAATGCTTCCAGCAAAGGTTGTGCATCATGGTAACTGATTGGCAACACGGGGATTTTTAAAAGATTCGGTGCTTCCAAACGATCAAGACGTTTGGCATTTTCTGTTGCACCAATTCCGGGTGTTAACGGATCGCCGGGATAGATCACCATATCCATAATGGATCCGCGCTGTACACCGTATTCGTTTTTAAACGCACCTTTCGGGTAAACTTCTCCCTGGTAATAACCATCATCTTTCGGATCGGAATAAATAATACATCCCAATGCACCATGTTCCTGCGCCACCTTCGGCTTAATACCCCGCCAGCTTCTGCCATATTTCGCGATCACTATTTTTCCTTTCACATCAATACCAAGACTGGCCAATATCTCGTAGTCACCTGGTAATCCATAATTCACAAAAACAAGGTCTCCTGTAACATCGCCATCTGCGCTCCATGCATTGTATGTGGGAAGTTGCTGGTCTTCCTGGCCCGATGTTGCGTCTTCTTTTAATGCAGGTTCTTTCAACAAGGCTTTATAAACAGTAGGCGACAACATTTCCAACACCCTTGTTTTGGGTGAAGGAAACAATACCTGGTAGGTTTCTATTTTTGCATCCCATCCATAGCTCTTAAATTTTGTGAGGATCTTATCAGCTACTACTTTTCCTCCCGGCGAGCCTACATGGTGTGGCGCTGATGACAGGTCCTTGATCGTCTGTCCAATTCTTTCTGCGCTCAGTAATGCATCAAATTTTTGTTCTCTTTGCTTTTGCGCTGCGGATGTTTTTTCAGAAAATCCTGTGATCGTTTTCTGCGCCGATAGTGGCTGATGCACAAACAGTGCTGCAAACACAACGAATACCAAAATTTTTCTCATAAGTACTATGTTAAGTGATGTATCACAATTTAGGGAATAAAGGATTGGTTTTTCTTGCCGCGCCCTTCAGGGCGTGGATAAAAATAGGATATCTGAAACTATTATTTCGGGCTTTAGC
>JAQBNJ010000328.1 GCA_028288645.1 Sediminibacterium sp. | reverse complement strand
GGACTCTTTTTTATTGGGAAATGGCACACGGATGACGCGGATTAAACGGATTTGCACTGATTTTCTTAAAATTTGTTTTTAAATCCGCACAGATCCGTTTAATCCGTGTCATCCGCGTTCTATCTTTTTTTATATTTAGGGCAACCTTTGCTATATGAGAAAAATACTCCTTCTTGCCCTGCTGTTATCGGCCACTGTTATTACCCGTTCGCAAACATATCAACCCACATGGGAATCGTTGGATAAACGCCCTGTTCCCACATGGTTTACAGATGCAAAATTTGGCATCTTTATTCACTGGGGTGTGTACGCCGTTCCGGCCTATACAACCAAGGGAAGTTATGCAGAATGGTACCAGAACGGCCTGGAAGGAAAAGACAGCGCCAAGAAAGCATTTCATTTGGCCAAATTCGGTAACCTTACTTATTATCAATTAGCCGACCAGTTCAAAGCAGAATTATTCAACCCCGATGAATGGGCAAAAGTATTTGAACAGTCGGGTGCAAAATATATTGTGCTTACTTCAAAGCATCATGATGGTTATGCGTTGTGGCCAAGTAAAGAAGCGAGCCGTACCTGGGGATTTCCATGGAACGCAAAAGAAGTGGGCCCTAAAAGAGATCTTTTAGGTGATCTGTTTAAAGCGGTTCGCAAAACATCTGTTCATGCGGGTATGTATTATTCCCTGTACGAATGGTTCAATCCTTTATGGAAAACAGATAAGCCCCGCTATGCGATGGAACATATGTGGCCGCAGATGAAAGAACTCATCAACACCTATCAACCCGATGTATTCTGGACAGATGGTGATTGGGACCTGAGTGAGAATGTATGGAAATCAAAAGAATTTTTAGCATGGATGTATAATGAGAGTCCGGTAAAAGATAAAGTAGTTACCTATGACAGATGGGGAACCGGTGTCCGTTTCAAACATGGTTCAGTGTTCACACCTGAATATCAACCCGAACTTGATTTTGAAAATCACGCGTGGGAAGAGAGCCGCGGTATGGGTTATTCGTATGGCTATAATCGCGAAGAAGATGCATGGGATTACAATTCGGCGCAATCGCTCGTATATCATTTATTAGATAAAGTAAGCCGGGGCGGAAATTTTTTATTGGATATCGGTCCTGATGAACATGGTAAGATCCCACCCATCATGCAGGAAAGACTATTGCAGATAGGCGAGTGGCTGAAAATAAATGGAGAAGCGATCTATGGATCACAACGTTGGAGAAAAGTATCGCAATGGAGTGATGGCAAAAGGGATTATAATGCAAAGAAAGGAGAGGACATCATGATGAAACTTACTGTTGATCCATCACCCGGTTATGCAACGAAAGAGGTTTTCTATACCTATAATAGTAAGACGAATTCACTCTACGCCATTTTCCCAAAATATCCATCCAACAGGAAACTGGTACTGAAAGATCTTCCGGGTGCTGCCAATGTTAAGGATGTTACGTTCTTATCAACCAATGAAAAAGTAAAAACCACAACAGAAGGAAATAATGTGGTGGTTTCATTACCCGAATATGATCCCAATAAAATAAAATCTCCGTACGCATACGTACTCCGCATTAAAAATTACGGTGCTTATGTTCGTAAACCTAAAATGGAAACTGAATACATGGCCGATATGTCCGGCGCTGCTGTTCATATAACGAATGCTGATGGCCCGACCGGAAAGATCATGTATACAATAGGTAATGGCCCGGCGATGGCTTATGCGGACCCAGTAAAGGTAAAAGGCGATGCAGTGATCAGGGCATTTGCTGTTAAAGAAGGTATTATCTCCAGCGATACAACTGAAATAAAAGTAACCGGCTTGAGTTTACTAAAAGCTGCCAATATCGCATCACCGCAAAAAGGGCTTTCTTATAATTACTACGAAGCAGATAAAATGAATATGTCTGTCATGAAAGAATCAAAGCCTGTTAAACAGGGAGTGACAGATAAAGTATCGCTGGCCATAAAACAACGTAAAGATAAATTCGGATTGATCTTCGAAGGATATATCAACATTGATAAAACAGCCGGTTATGCTTTCTTCACAACAAGCGATGATGGCAGCATTCTTGAAATTGATGGCGCAGAAGTAGTGAACAATGATGGCAATCATGGCTCCACCGAAAAAGAAGGAAAATGTTTTCTTGAAAAGGGATACCACAAAATAAAACTCCGCTATTTCGATAGTGCGGGGGATAATAACCTGTTGTTCAGTTACCAGCCGCTTGGCGGAACAAAAATGGAAGTGCCGGCATCAATGCTGTTTCATTAACTTTTGGAAAGTTTCAAACTTTCCAAAAGTTATTTTCCCGTAAAGATTGCTTTCCTTTTCTCAAGAAATGCGTTTGTTCCTTCTTTCATATCATCCGTTCCAAAGCAATCGCCAAAGGAATTTATTTCTACTTCATATCCATTTTTTGTTTCATCAAAAACAGCATTGGCGCTCTCAATGCATTTTGCAACGGCAATGGGAGCTTTGGAATTGATCACATCTAAAATACTTTTCGTCTTAGCCAGGAGTTCTTCCTGTGGTACAACATAGTTCACGAGCCCATATTGAAGCGCTGTATTTGCATCGATCATTCCGCCGCTCATTAACGCCTCCATGGCTCTTCCTTTGCCTATCAATTGCACAAGGCGTTGTGTGCCGCCGTAGCCCGGTATCAAACCAAGGTTCACTTCGGGCTGGCCAAATTTTGCGTTACTGGATGCGATCCTGAAATGACAACTCATTGCAAGCTCACATCCGCCGCCAAGGGCGAAGCCATTCACACAGGCAACAATAGGTTTGGGTGAACGTTCGATCCGGAAAAAAGTATCCTGGCCGTTCTTAGCTAAAGCTTTACTTTCTTCAAGTGTTAGTCCATTGAACTCAGTGATATCCGCGCCTGCAACAAATGCTTTCGCGCCGGCACCTGTAACGATCGCAGACTTTATTTCTTTGTTTGTATATATTTCATCCAAAGCCTTATTCAGATCGGTGAATACCTGCCTGTTCAAAGCATTCAATTTATCGGGGCGATTAATCGTGACCGTAAATATTCCGTTCTCAAGAGATGTGATCAATGTTTCGTACATGGCAAAGATGTTTTAGTAAAGATAATAGTATTGCAGCTTTACGGATTATACTGACCGCAGGTCTTAAGGCGGGTTAGATCTGAAGCTTTGCCGACCTTTTTTATTTCAGGAAGCAATCGTGCCTTTGAGTCAGAAAGAAATTTGCGCACAAAGGCACGCTTTAGACAACCTTGTTTTGTAATTTGTATCATGAACCTAATCGTCCTCATCATGTATATCGGCATATTTGTTTTTGCCGGTACCGGTGCACTCAAGGCCCGCACACACCATATGGATATTTTCGGCGGGGCGGTGATCGCTTTCGCGACAGCGTATGGCGGTGGTACTATCCGCGATCTTCTTATTGGTGCACACCCGGTAAATTGGGTGAATGATTACCTCGCATTGGCATTGGTAGTGAGCGCTGTGATCATTGTTTCTATGTTTGATTCGAACCAGATCCGTTTCAGGAAAACGATCTTTTTTACGGATGCAATTGGATTGGGACTTTTTACTGCCGCGGGTATTGAAAGAAGTATCGCATATGATATCAACGATGGATACGCTGTGATCATGGGCGTGATCACAGCAACATTTGGTGGATTACTGGCCGACCTGCTTTGCGGAGAAAAACCGGACCTGTTGAAGCGTGGCGAATTGTATGCCACTGCCTGTGCGATCGGTGGACTGATCTATATCCTGTTGAAGAAAGCAGGCGTTGAACATGACCTTGGTTTGTTTATCTGCGTTTGTATTGTTGTCTTTGTAAGGATCTTCTCCAAAAGAAAAAGATTGCGTTTACCGGAAGTGTAGATGGCAGTTAATAATTAATAGTGAATAGTTAATAATTGGAACGCGAAA
>JAQBNJ010000322.1 GCA_028288645.1 Sediminibacterium sp. | reverse complement strand
ATATTGAAATTTGCAACCGGCGCCGTGTTAGCTACATAACTACCGCAAAAAATGACGCCCCCTTTTTTAACGACCATGAGTAGCCGGCATTGCAAAACCAGGTTGTCCATTCGCCCGCTGGCTGCCTTTGCGGCAGCTCTGATGGTAAATGGCGAAGTACTCCCAACCCAATTAGCAGTTATAGCATCAGGATTCGGGGGTAGTACAATGTTGATACCGGTTATTGGGTACGATTGCGCAAATGCATGTGCCCAACCCAATAAAAGTATCAGGACCAAGGATTTTTTCATAAAAAATTATACGAATTGGAAAAGGCGAATGAAAAGGCGTACTTATTCAAATACTCGTTTTCAAATACTATCTTTTAGATACTGACAAAAACTATAACGTCTGTAAAAAACGGAATGCTGTTGATACTATCTCTTAGACAATAATAAAAATTGATTAAACAATCGCTTCCATTGAATAATCAAAGGGGAATACTAAACATACTCATTTAAATTTAAACTCAAAACTATTTTTCCTGACACTGTCCCTGTAAAATATGCTAAGAGATGGCGTCGTCGCAAATGGCTGGCACAGCAGGACTCGTGTGCAGAAGTTGCAACAAAGAAAATGCAACAAAACTGCCTTCAGTCCTGGGTAATATAAACACTTGGTAATTGTGGAATATTGCTCGTTTTAAAAGTCAGTATATTATTTTGACAGTATATTATGTAAATGTTTTTTTTGATTAAAATTCTTGCAGAGCAACGGGAAGTCATATCCCGCCCGAAGGCGGCACAACTGGAAAACAAAGCCACTGCTTATTAAGCTGAATACAACGATAATGGCGAAGAAGTAGCATTTTTCAAATAAAAAAGTCGCCCTGCAACTGCAGAACGACTTTTTCTTGTCGGGACGACAAGATTTGAACTTGCGACCCCACGCCCCCCAGACGTGTGCGCTACCGGGCTGCGCTACGTCCCGAACTATTACTGAGTATTTCTACTCAACACAAAATTTATATCCCAATTTCAAAATACGATTAACTTGCGACCCTCCCGCCTGCGGTGGGATGCGCTACTCCCGCTGTTAGCGGGACTACGTCCCGAACTATCCGTTAAAAAAGCATCTCCTCAAACGGGCTGCAAATATAGGAGCTAAAAGAAAAAATCAGGTTATATTGCACAAAATTTATCGCCCGCTACATGAAGATACTTGTAAGGCAAGCCACCATTGCCGATCCTGATTCCCCTTTCAATGGCCAGGTTGCTGATATTTTGATCAATGATAACAAGATCACCCAAATAGCTTCTCATATCACCGGATCAGCCGATGAAGTGATCGAGGTAGCGGGTTTGACCGTTTCGCCGGGCTGGGTTGACATTTTTGCTGATTTCTGCGATCCGGGTTATGAATACAGGGAAACTTTAGAAACAGGCACCGATTCGGCTGCTGCCGGCGGGTTTACACAGGTTTTTGTACTGCCGGGTACCAAGCCGGTGGTAGATAGTAAAACGCAGGTGGAATATATCAGCCAGCAATCAAAAACACTGCCGGTAACGATTCACCCACTGGGCGCGATCACAAAAGGAACTGATGGAAAGGACCTTGCAGAAATGTACGATATGCGGAATAGCGGTGCAGTTGCTTTTTCTGATGGCATCCACCCTGTACAATCACCCGGCCTCTTCCTGAAAGCACTGCAATATGTAAAAGCATTTGACGGCGTACTGGTTCAGTTGCCACTGGATAAAAGCATTGGCTCGGGCGGGCTCATCAATGAAGGTGTGATCTCTACCCGGCTCGGATTGCCGGGCATTCCGGCACTGGCGGAAGAGGTAATCATTAAAAGAGATATTGACCTGTTACGCTATACACAATCCAAACTTCATATCACCGGTATTTCTACACAAAACAGCCTGGCGCTGATCGCTGCAGCAAAAAAAGAAGGATTGCATATCAGTTGCAGCGTTACACCTTATCATCTCTTTTTTTGCGATGAGGATATGCAGACCTACGATACCAACCTGAAAGTAAATCCGCCATTACGAAGCAAGGCAGATATGCTTGCCCTGCGTGAAGCGGTGGTGAATGGCACGGTAGATTGCATCGCTTCACACCATATGCCACAGGATTGGGACAACAAGGTTTGCGAATTTGAATATGCAAAGAATGGTATGACCGGCCTCGAAACCAGTTTCGCTGTAGTGAACCATTTACTTCCGGAGTTGACGGGAGAAAGACTCGTTCAGCTCTTCTCCTTAAATGCACGTACTATTTTTCATTTACCGGTACATACTATCGCCGAAGGATCAGAAGCAGAACTTACCCTGTTCACCAAAGAACAGAATACCCTGCTCACCAAAACAGAGTTAAAAACCAAATCATCCAATACGCCTTTTTTAGAAAGGGAATTGACTGGAAAAGTTTTAGGAATTATACACAAAGGTCGATTAACTTTAAACTAACCAAACTCAACCATTATGGAACAAAAAATAACACCCCCATGGACCAAAGGCTTAATCATTAGCCTTATATTGATCGTGTATGGCCTTGCTCTATATTTTTCAGGACAGATGATGAATCGACCGCTCGGCATGGTATCTTTTTTAATCTTTATTGTTGCAATTATTATAGCGGATGTGAATTTTGCAAAACAAAAAAATGGCAACGTAACATTCGGAAATGTATTTGCACATGGCTTTAAAGTTACGGCGGGTGTAATAGTGATAAGTTGTATCTATGCCTTTGTTGCTTTCACGTTTATCTATCCGGAAATGATTGATAAGATGCAGGAAATGGCCAGGGCAGATATGGAAAAACGCGGAGGAGCATCAGAGGAGCAAATAACACAAGGCTTACAAATGTGGCGGAAATTCTTTTGGGTATTTATGATCGGTGGTATTATGGTGATGTACGGAATCTGTGGCGTGATCGCTTCATTAATTGGCGCCGGTGTAGCTAAGAAAAATCCAAATTATAACCCATTAGAACAAGCATCGTAGTCATGGATGTATCAATTGTTGTTCCACTGATCAATGAAGATGAATCATTACCGGAATTGTGCAACTGGATCGAATCAGTGGTCACACAAAACAACCTGTCGTATGAAGTGATCCTTGTTGATGACGGCAGTACCGATGACAGCTGGGCCTTTATCGAAAAGAAAAACGCCGGGAACCCGAATTTCAAGGGTATTAAGTTCCAGAGAAATTACGGCAAATCCGCTGCACTCAACGAAGGTTTTAAAGCGGCACAGGGCGATGTGGTGATCACCATGGATGCAGATATGCAAGACTCACCCGATGAGATTCCCGCACTACGAAATATGATCCTCGAAGAGGGTTTTGATATGGTAAGCGGCTGGAAAAAGAAAAGGTACGATAACACTTTTACCAAAAATATTCCCTCTAAACTATTCAATGCAACAGCACGTGCGAGTTCCGGAATAAAACTGAATGATTTTAATTGCGGGCTGAAAGCGTATAGAAGAAAAGTGGTGAAGAGCATTGAAGTATATGGCGAAATGCACCGCTACATTCCTATCCTGGCCAAATGGAGCGGGTTCCGGAAGATCGGTGAAAAAGTAGTGGAACACAGGCCACGCAAATATGGCGTTACCAAATTCGGATGGCAACGTTTTGTGAATGGGTTCCTCGACCTTGCCACTATCATGTTCCTTGGTAAATTCGGCAAGAGGCCGATGCAGTTCTTCGGATTGCTTGGAACATTATTTTTCCTGATCGGTTTCTCTTTCAGTATTTATTTACTTATCGCCAAATTTGCATCTGCTGATTTCAGTCTCACCAACCGCCCCGGTTTTTATATCGCACTCACCACCATGATCATTGGTATGCAATTATTCTTAACGGGTTTTGTAGCCGAACTGGTTGCAAGGAGTTCGCCGGAGAGAAATTATTATTTAATTGAGAAAAAACAAGGAATTGATAATTAGGTGTTAGCTGTTAAGCGTTAGCTGTTAGCAAATGTTGAACCTACCGCCCCTGATGGCTAACGCCTAAAACCTAATACCTAATACCTGCCTTATGAAAAAAGCGATCATCATCGGCCCCGCCTGGCCTCTACGTGGCGGACTGGCATCTTTTGATGAACGGCTTGCGAGACAGTTTACTCAAGACGGATACGATACTACTATCTATACATTCTCTTTGCAATACCCTGATTTTTTATTTCCGGGAACCACGCAGTATTCTACTGACCCGGCACCGGCTGATATCAGGATAAAAAAATGTATCAACTCCATTAATCCATTGAACTGGCTTAGTGTAGGAAATGAATTGAAAAAACTACAGCCCGACCTGGTCGTTGTTCGCTATTGGTTGCCGCTAATGGGCCCATGCTTGGGCACTATTTTGCGAAGGGTTAAAAAAAATAAATTCACGAGGGTAGTCTGTATTGCAGATAATGTGATCCCGCATGAAAAAAGATTCGGGGATAAACCTTTCACGCAATATTTTGTAAAACCGGTGGATGCATTCATCACCATGAGCGAAAAAGTAAGGAATGATCTTTTTTTATTTACTTCCAAACCGGCGCAACAGGTTGTGCACCCTTTGTATGATAATTTTGGAGAAGCTGTTACCAAAGAAGAAGCAAGAAAAAAATTATCGTTGCCGGAAAATGAGAAGATTATTTTGTTCTTTGGTTTTATCCGCAAATACAAAGGGCTTGATATTTTACTGGAAGCGATGAATGATGAACGCATCCGCAAAGCCGGAATTAAATTATTGATAGCCGGAGAATTTTATGAAAAAAGAGAAGAGTATGACCTGCTGGTAGAAAAACTCGGTATCGCATCACAACTCATACAAAGAACCGATTTTATTGCCGACAGCGAAGTACGCTATTACCTAAGCGCTGCAGATTTTGTAATACAACCCTACCGTAACGCAACCCAAAGCGGCGTTACCCCCCTCGCCTATCATTTTGAAAAACCGATGCTGGTAACCAATGTAGGTGGGCTGCCGGATCTTGTGCCTGATGGGAAAGTGGGTATCATCGCAGAACCAGATCCGGCATCGATCGCAACCGGTATCCTCAAATTATACGAACTGGGCGAAGATCATTTTCTGCCCTGGCTGCAGGAAGAGAAGAAAAAATATAGCTGGGAAAAATTAGTTACTGCGATCGAAACGGTTGGGACGCTTTAGCGTCCCGACCGCATTGCTGCGTTTCCTGTACATTTGCAAACAATATTTCGAATTAATGATCTATCGCAGCAAAGCACCTTTACGGATCGGATTGGCGGGGGGGGGAACGGATGTAAGTCCATACAGCGACCAGTTCGGCGGCGCTATCCTGAATGCAACGCTTTCTTTACATGCACATGCGACCATTGAATCAACTAATGATGGCAGGATCACGCTTCGATCCATCGACCAGAAAAAAGAACAGGTATTTGACTGGGACAAAGAATTGCCCGTTAACGGTGAACTCGACCTGTTGAAAGGAGTATATAACCGCATACAGAAAGACCACCCTTTCACAATGAAAGGGATGAAGCTATCTACCTTTGTAGATGCGCCGGCCGGTAGCGGGTTAGGAACCTCTTCTACCCTTGTGGTGGCCATCATAGGCGCTTTTGTGGAGATGTTGAAATTGCCACTCGGCGATTATGATATTGCACACTATGCTTACGAGATCGAACGCAACGACCTGAAATTAGCAGGTGGCAGGCAGGACCAATATGCAGCCACTTTCGGTGGTTTCAATTTCATGGAATTCTATGCCAATGATAAAGTGATCGTGAACCCGTTGAGGATACGGCAGGATTACCTGAACGAGCTGGAGAACAACCTGGTATTGTATTTCACCTCCACAACCCGCGAATCAGCAACTATTATTACAGAGCAGCAGCGCAATGTAAAAGAGAATAATGTAAAAAGCATTGATGCCATGCACCAGTTAAAGGAACAGGCAAAAATGATGAAGGAGGCATTGCTTGTGGGCAAGCTCGATAAGATCGGTGAGATACTGGACTATGGGTTCAGCCAGAAAAAAAATATGGCAGCGAATATTTCCAATAGTAATATTGAAGAAATATACAAAGCCGCGGTGAACGCCGGTGCAACCGGGGGCAAGATCAGCGGTGCGGGAGGTGGCGGGTTCATGATATTTTACTGTCCCGGCAATTCACGATACCAGGTTATCGAAACACTGAATAACTTTGGCGGAAGGATCAATCCTTACCAGTTTACACAACATGGTTTAACAAGCTGGACCATACAATCATAAAACAGCAGATCACAAAAATGAAAGAGAAAATAAAAAGCATTATTGCAGCTTCAATAGATGTAAAGAAACAGGTATTGGCTGATGAAGCATTTCAGCAGAACATCGAAAATATCATCAATGCCATAACAGGGGCTTTCCAAAATGGAAAGAAGGTTTTGTTTTGCGGCAATGGCGGCAGTGCGGCAGATGCACAACATCTTGCTGCAGAATTTTCCGGGAGGTTTTATAAGAACAGGAAGGCACTTCCTTCGGAAGCTTTGCACTGCAATACCTCCTATCTGACAGCGGTGGCAAATGATTATAGTTATGATGTGATCTATTCAAGACTGGTGGAAGGCATCTGCGAAGAAGGAGATGTATTGGTCGGGCTAAGCACATCAGGCAATTCGAAAAATATATTGAATGCGTTTGTTTCAGCAAAGGAAAAGAAAGTGATCACTATCGGTTTTACCGGCGCAGGCGGCGGTAAAATGAAAGACTTCTGCGATTACCTGGTTAACGTTCCTTCGGATGACACACCCAGGATCCAGGAAAGCCATATTATGATCGGCCATATTATTTGTGAACTGGTAGAAGCAAAAATCTTTGGATAATGGAAATAAAAGAAGCGATCATTCTCGCAGGAGGATTAGGCACAAGGTTACATGACGCAGTTCCGGATCTTCCCAAATGCATGGCCCCGGTTAATGGCAAGCCCTTCATTTCTTACGTAGTGAATTATCTTCAGTTGCAAGGTATCAACTGGTTCATTTTTTCATTGGGCTACCGGTCAGAAGTTTTTATCGAATACCTGGCTGAACTACTTCCCTCCTGCAACTATGAAATTGCGATCGAAACAGAACCGCTTGGTACAGGCGGGGCCATTCAATTCGCATGTACTTATGCAAAAGAAAAAAACGTAGTGGTTGTAAATGGCGACAGTATTTTTAAAACTGATCTTGCACAACAGGCTGATTTTCATTTTGCCGTAGACTCCTATTGTACCCTGGCGCTAAAACCCATGGAGAATTTTGAAAGATATGGGGTTGTAGAACTTAACGGCGATCAGACCATCGCTTCGTTTAAGGAAAAACAATTTTATGAGAAAGGATTGATCAATGGAGGCGTTTACATTTTAAACATTCCCGCTTTCTTCAATTTATTTCTGCCTGAAAAATTCTCTTTTGAAACCGACTACCTGCAGGAATATTACATCCATAAAAGGATCTATGGAATAGTGAATGATGGTTACTTTATTGATATCGGCGTACCCGAAGACTACCGGAAAGCGCAAACTGAACTGATATAAAATGCTCGATCTTACAAAGATAGATAATACATGGACCTTATTCCTCGACCGTGACGGCGTGATCAATCACGATAAAGACAACGATTATATCCGCGACTGGAACGAATTTCGTTTTTACGACACTACGCTTGAAGCGATGGCCATCATTGAAAAGCATTTCGGAAGGATCGTTGTTACCACCAACCAGAAAGGCGTGGGCAAAGGATTGATGAGTGTGGCTGATCTTGATAATATTCACGCCAACATGCTATCCCTCATCCAGGAAAACGGCGGAAGGATCGACAAGGTCTATTACTGCTCCGATCTTTCGGATGATTCAGTTAACCGCAAGCCCAACCCCGGCATGGCCCACCAGGCAAAAGCGGATTTTGCGGAAGTAGATCTTTCAAAAAGCATCATTGTCGGCAACCGCATCAGCGATATGGGATTTGGACGCAATGCAGGGATCTATACAGTTTTTGTTGCTACCACACACCCTGAAACACCTTTTCCCGACCCGCTGATTGACCTGTGCTTTGATGATTTGCTGGCTTTTGCAAAAGCATTAACATAGATCATAGTTCTATAAATGCTTGACGGACAAAGAAATCGGTGATTGTTCGTTGTTAGTTCGTGTAATTCGTTGTTGAGATATCATTTTATAAAAATTGTTTATTTGTTTTTTTGTTCTTAATTTTCCTTTATTAACGTGATTCAG
>JAQBNJ010000049.1 GCA_028288645.1 Sediminibacterium sp. | reverse complement strand
TCTTTTGTTATAAGTGCGCCCGTAAAATTTTTGAATGATTTGAACTTGATCGCATCAAAAATATACAACGCTGTACTGAAACTGAGTTCGTCACCTTTTTGTGCAGCAATTACATATTCCTTTGCGCCTACTGCATTAATATTAAAGATCTTGCCTTTCAATGATTTGCCTCTTGATCTGAGTGGTATATGCGTGTAAACGATACCGTTCTCGGTAACCTGGGTTGCAAATTTCCAATGCATTTATTTGAATACGGTGGAAGTATCATTCAGCCGATTCTCAACAAATAAAGCAGAATAATCAAGCTTTACGAATTCGGCCTTGACTTTCTGAATGCTTTCACTGAGGGCCATTTTATCAATAGACACATCGCTCAGCATTTTACGACAACTGAAAAAAACAATCACCCCGATTGTGAGAAAGACGGCCATGTATGACCATTTCATAAGCTGTTTCATATAGTGATCTGGTTGGTGAAAACCTGCTTGGGGGGATGTTCCGGGGGGGTGATGGGGGGGTACCAAAAATACCTTTTTACAAAAAAAGTAAAGTCATTTTTTCTGCAGATTTACTGTAGTAAAATCACCACACTCATCAGACAGTTTCTATAAATCTTCATTTCAAGCCACTATAAATAAGGCTGGCCTGAACCAGTGTGCTTTATACAAAGCTAATATCCGGCTCTCTCGTTTTACTTCCCTCCCCATCCCCATTTCAAAAAAGCCGGAAACGCGCTGCCCCAGGTAGTCACATCATGCTTTCCTTCTTCGAGTTCGAGGTAGTGAATATGTTCATCCGTATATCCTTTTGCTTTTAGTTCGATGATCAGGTCGAGTGCATCATCAATTGAATCGATCACGCCGTTCTCATTCCTGTCGGCGGCTTCATCAAGCCTGCCGCATTGAACAAAAAACTGCAGCCAGGGATGAAGGGTTCCTTTACGCACCTGTAAATGCATGAGCCTGTCCTGCTCATCATTATATCCCTCATCATATCCTTTTCTTCTCCACCAAAGTGAGCCGCTGAACGATCCTACTCTATTGAATTCACTTGCATTGTTCCATACAATATCGAGTGCGCTTAATGCGCCCAGTGAAAACCCGGCAAAAGATTTGTGTTTGAAAGAAGGTATACTATATGCTTTGCGGATAAAAGGCAGTAATTCTTCAAAAATAAATTTGGTATACAACCCTGCTTTTGCGCCGCGTCCTTTAAAATCTGCTGAATAAGCGGTGCCATATTCCATTTTTCTGTCGGCCCCGCAATGAATACCGATACAGATCAAGGGCTCAATTTCTCCGGCAGTAATGAGCTCGTCCAGTATCTCATCAAATGGCATTTTCAACAGGTCCTGTCCATCATTGATCAGCAATAAACTCAGCTGTTCAGGTTTTACTGTTGCCCCGGGCAGGTAAACATCCACAATTACTTCACGCTCCAGGTATTCAGAATTGATGGTACATTGTTCCACCACTACGGAAGAAAGGGTGCTCGGTTTGGTATCGGCCATAGTTTTCAAAAATAATGCAATAGGAGCAATTAGCCATTAGGTATTAGCTGTTAGCAAAACCACGTGAGCATGGCCATATTAATTGGAAGCCGTACCCTGTTATTTATCGCTGGCCCATGCTAATGGCTTGCAGCTAATAGCTAACACCTGTTTATTTTCATGGCCCGTTTTTTATTTCACCACAGTTTCGCTAAATTGGAACTACACCGGGTAGTTTTATTACTTTATCAAAACCTTATTTATGAAAAAGATCGGCATCCTGTTTGGACAGGAAAGAAGTTTTCCAATGGCTTTTGTTGAAAGGGTCAACAGTAAAAATGTTCCGGGCATTACAGCAGAGCCTGTGCGCATTGACAAAGTAATGCAAGGCGAACCCAGCGGGTATGATGTGATCATCGACAGGATCAGCCAGGATATTCCTTTTTACCGCGCATTTCTTAAGAATGCTGCGTTATGCGGAACGGCTGTGATCAACAATCCATTCTGGTGGAGCGCCGATGAAAAATTTTTTAATAACTGCCTCGCAACAAAGATCGATGTGCCTGTTCCAAAAACGGTGATCCTTCCGTCACGCGATCTTCCGCCCGATACTTCCGATCAATCTTTCAGCAATCTTGCATATCCCCTGGATTGGGATGGCATTTTTAAGTATGTTGGTTTTCCTGCTTACATGAAACCTTTCGCCGGCGGCGGATGGAAAAATGTGTACAAGCTTACAGATATGGATGATTTTTTTGAAAAGCACGCAGAGACCAATCAACTGATCATGATGCTACAGGAAGAGATCATCTTCGAAGAATATTATCGTTGTTATTGTATCGGCGGAAAATATGTACGCATCATGTCGTACGAGCCCCGCAACCCGCACCACCTGCGGTATGTAGCCGATTTCAAACCTTCTGACGAAAGATTAAAACTGATGACGGATATCGTGTTGCGCATCAATAAATACCTCGGTTATGATTTCAACACAGTAGAACTCGCGCTGCGTGATGGCGTTCCTTATGCGATCGATTTCTGCAACCCTGCACCTGATGCTGATATCAAAAGTGTTGGCCAGGAAAATTTTGATTGGGTA
This sequence comes from Sediminibacterium sp., assembly GCA_028288645.1. Lineage (GTDB taxonomy): Bacteria > Bacteroidota > Bacteroidia > Chitinophagales > Chitinophagaceae > Sediminibacterium. Next base: position 989 of record JAQBNJ010000049.1, on the reverse strand, counting down.
GTTGAAACATCCGCAAACTATGCCATCGAAAAAGCACAGTCGCTTGTGGCAGGCGGAGATAATCTTACATGGGGAGAGTATGTGAAGAGGAGTGCTGCGGGACAGAAACTTTATTAGTAGAACAGCTGTGAGCTATGAGCCGTGAGCTGCGAGCAGGGAACACCTCTGCCAGCTCACAGCTCATAGCTCACGGCTCATAGCTTAAGAAAATATGGTAAACTTAAAACATTTTACACTCGGCGTAGAAGAAGAGTACATGGTGATCGATCCGCTTACGCGTGAATTGAGGAGCCATGAACAGAAAATAGTTCAGGAAGGACAGAAAATTCTGAAGGATAAAGTAAAGGCCGAAATGCACCAGGCCGTTGTGGAAGTGGGCACCGATATCTGCGCCAATATTGATGAAGCATTCAACGATGTTGCATCCCTTCGGGGAAATATTGCGCAGATCGCGGGTGATCTTGGGTTATGGATCGGTGCGGCGGGCACCCATCCCTTCAGTCATTGGGAAACGCAACTCATTACCGACCATGTACGTTACAATGAGATCGTGAATGAATTACAGGAAGCCGCCCGCAGCAATCTCATCTTTGGATTACATGTGCATGTAGGGATGGAAGACCGCAGAATGGCGATCCATATCGCTAATACCGCGCGATATTTTCTTCCGCATGTATATGCACTCAGTACCAACTCACCTTTCTGGGAAGGCAGGGAAACGGGTTACAAATCGTTCCGCACAAAAGTGTTCGATAAATTTCCACGCACAGGTATTCCCGATTATTTTGAGAATATTGAGGCCTACGAGAGTTATGTAAACCTGCTGATCAAAACGAATTGTATCGACAATGCGAAAAAGATCTGGTGGGATCTCCGTGTGCATCCTTTCTTTAATACAGTCGAGTTCCGCATCTGCGATGTGCCGATGACCATCAATGAAACGATCGCGATCGCCGCATTGTTCCAGGCCATTTGTGCCAATATCTACA
>JAQBNJ010000305.1 GCA_028288645.1 Sediminibacterium sp. | reverse complement strand
GATCGCACAATTAAAAGACCTGCGGGATAAATAACTTTAGCGGCTAAATTTGCCTATGCCTGTTCAAAAGAATAGTTTCCTGCTGCAATTCTTCCGTATCGCCCTCGCATTGCTTATTACGCTTTGCCTGATGCGCGTATTCGAATACTTCGCCATCGCTTTCAAATCATTCACAGCACAGGCATACAAATTTGAACTGGCGGGGTTGTTTTATGATGTATGGTTATGGCTGGTTTGGTGCGCGGCTGTTTTTATCCCTGTATGGCTCGCGTCGCGAATAAAAAATTCCGCGGGGATCTTTTTGTTTCACCTGCTGAACGTGTTGTTCATTATTTGCTGTCTCGGTCTGCTGATCACTTTCTCAGAAAGAAACAACCCATTCGACCACGAATTTTTTACCCGTAACAGCAAGGATACGATCGATACGGTAAAACAAATGATGGCATCGGGTTTTAAACCGTACCTGTCTTTCTTTATTTATATCCCGCTTTATTTTCTGTGCTATTATCTTTTTGCGCGTAAGACAAACCCATCAAAAAAAATCATAACGGCATTTGCATGCATTTCGATTGTAGCCTTGTGTTTGGTGCGTTATGCAGATCCATCACCCGATTGGTTTGCACAGAACGGTGCTTATTATCTCACGGCCAACAAACTCAGTTATTGGGTGGAGGATAGTTATGATTATTTCAGGGACAAGAACAGCGGAGAAAATACATTAACAAACGCCACGCTGAAAAAGGAAGCGGATTTCTATCAAAAGAACCATCCTTTTTCTTTTACAAGCAGCGCCTATCCCTTACTGCATAGTAATACAGAAACAGATGTGCTGGGAGGTTTTTTCAACCTGCAGAAAACGCCGCCTAATATTGTGATATTGGTGGTGGAAGGATTGTCGCGCGATTTCAGCGGCGACCATGCTTACGCGGGAAGCTTTACACCTTTTCTTGATTCCCTATCGCACCGAAGCCTTTCATGGGATAATTTTTTGAGTACCGCGCCGGGCACATTTGCGGCGCATCCCGCTATTGAAGGATCGTTACCATACGGCAAGCGCGGATTCTCCATTATGAATGTAATGCCCGATCATTTATCGCTGATCAAGATCCTGAAATCGAATGGCTATCATACAAAATTCCTGGTGGGGTTCAACCCTGATTTTGATAATATGGGAGGATTTATCCGTTTGCAGGGAACTGATTTTACCCTATCACATTATCCATCCAGATACAAAGAAATGGGTGTTGGTAAAGAAGGCTGGAGCATGGGGTATCCGGATGATGCCTTGTACAGCCGCAGTTTTGAAGTGATGGATTCCATCCCCCAAACACCTTACCTGAATATTTACCATACCGGCACCACGCATCTTCCTTACCTGTTTGAACAGAAAGCGCAGTACGAAAAACTCTTCGATCAGAAGATCAAAACAATGAATGTTGCGCCCAACATAAAGAAAACACTGAAGCAGACCAAAGAAGTGCTGGTCACTTTTATGTTCTCGGATGATTGCCTCAGAAAATTCTTTCGTGATTATGCAAAGCGGCCGGAATTTAATAACACCATCTTCTTTATCACCGGCGATCATCATATTGGTTCTTTCCCAACCATCAACGAGATCGATGATTATCATGTACCGTTTATTGTTTATTCGCCGATGCTGAAACAACCGCGAAAATTCTTATCGGTGAATACGCATAATAATATCACACCAACCATACTGGCCCTGTTGAATGATAATTTTCACCTGGCCAATAATCCCAAAGAAGTGCATTGGCTTGGAGGTGTGATGGATACAGCAGCGGCATTCAGGAATATCCAATCCATGCCGTTCATGTGGTGGGACAGGGAGATCGCAGATTATATCTACAAAGAGTATTTCCTGTCCGATAACCAGCTCTATAAATTAAACCCCGACCTCACAGAAGTAAAGTATGTGAATGATACGCTTAAAAAACAAATCATTGCGCTGCGCGAAAACTTTAAGAAGATCAATGAGTACGTGTGCGAGAACAACAAGGTCTACCCTTCCGCAAAAGACCAATTGCCTGGTAAAAAAGAATTGTTGTTAGATTATGCCGACACAAGTTATCATTACATCTTCACCCACAGATCCGATACAACTCTGATGCCGATGTATAAAACACCAATAGGTTATCGCTACCTGTTTGTTGAATTTTCAGCAACAGTAAATATCGCCGGAACCGTTCCGGACGATTATCCAACTCTTCGGTTTGCGATGATCGATACAAAGAACCGGGGCATGCATTTCTTATACTGGAGCAAACGCGATATGGCCACGCTTAGTAAAAAAGAATTTGTTCCCAAACAGTGGAACGATGTAACAGCCACCGATCTCTTCACCATGGATGACTACAAGAACATAAAAGATCTCTATTTCGATCTCGGATTGTATAACGGCCCGATACCTACCGATATCAAAATAAAAAACCTGAAGCTTAAAATATACGGAGTGAAATAGCCGGTCGGGCGCAACCGGTCGGGACGCTTACCGGTCATGACGCGCCAGCGTCTTGACCGGAGCGGTCTGAACGGTTAATCAGCGACCATTCAAGAGAACCGCCGTTTTATCGTTCAGGTCGCTTCAGCGTCCCGACCGAAAACCTTAACTTTAGCAGCATGTCAAAAATTCCCGCACACATACAAGATGTTCTTTCTGCGCCCTACCCGCTAACCAAAGAGCAAATAGATTTTTTTCAGCAGAACCGTTATATCAAATTAAAGCAGGTGCTTGATGCGGAAACGATCGGTTTCTTCAGCGAAGCCATTGGCAAAAAAGTAGCCGAGATCAATACGGTCACTTCTAAAGTGGAAGAAAGGGATACTTATGGAAAAGCGTTTCTCCAATTATTTAATTTATGGAGGGAGGATGAGACCATCAAAGAACTCATCTTCAGCAAACGCATAGGCAAAATAGCCGCGGACCTGATGCAGGTGAATGGCGTGAGAATGTACCACGACCAGGCATTGTTTAAAGAAGCCGGCGGAGGCATCACACCCTGGCACGCCGATCAATATTACTGGCCGCTGGAAACAGATAAAACCATCACGGCATGGATTCCCTTGCAGGAAACACCACTCAACATGGGGCCCGTTGAATTCAGTGCATGCAGCCATCAGATAGTTGAGGGAAGAGAACTCGCGATCGGCGATGAAAGCGAAACTTTGATGCAGCAAAGATTACATGTTACCGATTTTAAACACATAATAGAACCATTTGACCTAGGGGAAATCAGTTTTCACTCGGGCTGGCTGTTCCATCGCGCCGGCGCGAATACCAGCGGCAAAATGCGCAAAGTAATGACGATCATTTTTATGGACAAGAACATGCGCCTGAAAGAACCGGAAAACAAAAATCAAATGGTAGACTGGCAAACCTGGTGCCCCGGCGCCAAAGTGGGCGAAGAAATTGATACACCGATGAACCCTGTTATCTATTCAGCATAAAGTGTTTTTAAAAGTCTAACGGCTATGAGCAAGGAAGACATAAAAGATCTGATCAGGTTCATCAAACCCTATCCGGCAGAGATACAGGAACTCACTTTATGGTTAAGAGAATTTGTATGGGGGCTCTATCCCAAAGCGAATGAACTCATCTACGATAATTATAATGCCGTAGCATTCGGCTGGTCCATCACCCAAAAGCTCGGGCAAACATTCTGTTCAGTTGCCGTGATGTCGAAGTATGTGCATTTTGGATTTTACTGGGGAAGCCAGATAGCCGATCCTGAAAAAAAATTATTGGGCAACGGGAGTCAATACCGCTATATCATCATCAATAAAAAAACGGATCTTCCGAAAACATACATCAAAAAATTATTGAAAGAAGCCTATGCCAATTCACTTGCAAAAGTGAAGGACCCGGCTGATATTGTAGAAGGAACAACAACGGTAAGATGCAGCCTGGCGGTTAAAAAACGGCCGGGTACGATTCTGCCTCCACGAAAAAAGAAATAAACCTTTATTATGCGCAACCTGCTAAAAACCACAAGCTGCTTTATCATTCTTTTCTTTCTTGTTGAAACAATTTCTGCGCAAACAGCGCCAAAATTTAAAGTAATCGCTTTTTACACCGCAAAGAGTGACCTCGCCCACATCAGCTATGTACACGAAGCCAATAATTGGTTCAGGGATGCAGCACTTGCAAATCAATTCACCTACGATTCAACCAATAACTGGAGCAACCTCAACAAAACATTTCTATCTCAATACCAGGTGGTTCTTTTTTTAGACACCCGCCCCGAAGCGCCCGAACAACGCGCGGCATTTCGTGAGTACATGGAAAATGGAGGCGCATGGATGGGCTTTCATTTTGCGGCTTTTGCATTAACGCCATCAGCATTTAACCAGGATTGGGATTGGTACCATAATGAGTTTATTGGTGCGGGTCAATACGCAAGCAATACCTGGCGGCCAACATCGGCAATACTGCGGGTAGAGAATAAACACCCGGCCACACAACATTTACCAGCAACATTTAAATCATCGCCTTGTGAATGGTATCGCTGGGAGAAGGACCTGCGCACGAATCCCGATATCAAAATTCTTTTATCGATCGATTCAACCAGTTTTCCATTGGGCACCGGCCCAAAACCGCACGAGATCTGGCACAGCGGCTATTACCCGGTTGCATGGACCAACAAAAAATATAAAATGATCTATACCAACATGGGGCATAATGATATGGATTATGAACACAAAACAAATGCAACGCTCTCCAGTACATTCGGCAGCGCCGATCAGAATAAATTTATTTTAGATGCTTTGATCTGGCTTGGTACAGGCAAGAAAATCAATTGACCTGGTGCAACGCCACATTCGCCACATGTGTCAAACCAAAATGAAAAAGCAGTTTCTATATATTCCGGCGATGTTTTTTCTGTTGATGTTGGGCTCCTGTAGTAAGGATGCCGATATTATTCCTGATTATCTATATGGAAGCTGGAAAATAGGTGGGGGCGACACGGTAACTTTTTCGCGCATCAATGGCAACAATATTATTACAGCGGATATTGCACGCGGCCCACAACGCCAAAGATCAGATTACGGGTTTACCTACCGCAATGAAACGATTGGAATAAAGGACGGTCCGTTTGGCCAGGGCTATGTTTTCTACCCATCGTTCAGGTGGATACAGACCGGCCAGTCGTTCGAGATATTGCAGATAGAATGGTTCCCCCTTTCAAGTTCCACCAACACCTGGTATACCTTTACAAAGATTCCGTAACCGATCATTTATAAAATACAATGAAAAAACGAAGCGCGTATATCCTGGCAGTGTTCTTTGCTTTGGCGTTCATTTCCTGCAGTAAGGAAACTGAATATGTTCCGGAATTTTTTTACGGGAAATGGAAAGCGAGTTATGGTGATACGCTTGTTTTCTCACAAAACACCAGCGGGAATATCGTTACTTATAATAATTCAATGAATTCCCTCAATACAATGCGCACCGATCATGAGTTTGCATACCGCGATGGTAAACTTGGTGTGAAACAATGGTCCGGCGCAACAGGAATTAATTTTTTCAGTTCTTTCAGGTGGATCCAGCCTGGCCAGTCTTTTGAGATAGAGGGTATTCAATGGTTCTCCTTTGTTAACTCTACTATGACATATTTCACCTTTACAAAGATCCCATAACCGGATCATTTAAAATTGATCCTTGCATAACCCTTCAGCATATAAGTAGTCAATGTGGTTAATGCAGACACCGCCACTTTCACTTCAGGCGTGATCTCGCTCCCGGCTATCTTTCCCCTGATCAATGTTTGGCCGCAGGTAAAGAATTTTACACCCGCATCGCTCAATGCTTTTACCAATGGAAGATTCGGGTTATCCATTTTAAATTTCTGCTGGAACTTTTCATTGGTGAAAACAGAATAGGTGGCCATCTTGTGAAGCACTACCACCATATGTATATTTTTAGCCGGCACACCACCCACCGCATGCAGGTTGTATAAAGTTGCAACCGCTTCCAGGTATGCGTTCAGCGTATCGGGCTTGTCGGCCGCATCAGTAATGTCTACCAATATCTTGTAATCCATTTTAGGATCCGGTTTTTCCTGTGCATTGGGAATCTCCCAAACAGAACCATACAATTTAATGACGGGGTTAACTTTCGGCGGGGTCTGCGCAAAAGCAAATGCAGTAAGAAACAGGGATACAAAAAGGAAAAACGTTCTTTTCATAAGAGATAGTTTGAGAAACAATATAATAAGAAACCGACAACGCGTACGGTTCAAAGTGTAGGACGGTCGTATTCCGTCATATTCGTAAGATCACAGGTAAAAAAAATAAGAGTGCTGGCAGAAATTTACATGATCAGTCTGTGATAAAAGAAGGCCGCGCATTTGCATAAGCCGGCTTTTTGATCCATTCGCGTAAATTTTTGAAGGTTTCCACCAACCCCTTCGAAGAAAATGAATTGATGATCCACGCAGGGAGGTCGCCGCCGGGGTCAACCTGTAATACATATTCAACTTTGATCCTTCCCTTTGCCACGGGTGTTATGGTCCATTCACCGGAAGAGCGTTCTATTCGTACGATCTTTGGCTTCACGGGAACCCAACCCGGTATATTTTTAGCATTCACACGAACGGTATGTGTTTGCAGATCCTGGCTGATCACCACATGCGAAACGAAATCGCGGTTGGTGGAGGGCCAGGGAAAATCAATTTCAGAATAATAGAAAAGTTCGGACGGTGATACCTCTTTCAATAAACGGGTGGAACGGCTGCCATACACCCATTTGTCATACGAGCCAATATCCTGGAGCACAGAAACAAATTGAGAAAGAGAAGCGGAAAAAACCGCTTCCACTTTTACAGCGTTTAATTTAGA
>JAQBNJ010000304.1 GCA_028288645.1 Sediminibacterium sp. | reverse complement strand
TGCATCAGGGATCAAACCGGCAATACAAACAGCCCGATAGAAAAAGGTGCATTTGCAACCATTTTAGCACACATGGGCAATATTTCTTTTCGTACAGGAACCCGTGTGGTGTACGATCCGGTAAAACGAAAATTTGTAGATAACCTGGCAGCGGATAGTTTTCTTACGAAGGACTATCGGAGTCCATGGAAATTACCTGTAGTGTAAAATACGATTTCACACAAACGAAGACATAGATTGTTTGTGACACACTACACCGGGAATAAGAATATTAAATAAAGGTGTTTGTCTATTGAAACGGGTAGCACTTCTTCTGTTAGTTAAAAGTACGACGTGTGGTTTTTGCAGTTTATAGTGCAGCAGAAAAGCTGGAACGCAATGAACGCAAAGTTTTTCTTGCGCCCCTTGCGGTACTTAGGGCTTTGCGTTCCAGCTTTAAATCCCATCCCTCAACAGCTTTGCCTATTTGTCAGTGACCCAAGTATGATGTCCAACAATCTAATAGCACAACACATCTTATAATAACGTATTGTGCTATTGAGATAAATTAAGTCTGCTGTTTTATGAGCTCTTTATATGCCATAGGCATAACCGCTTTGTAGCACATGATCAACGATGAGCATCTAATGCCCCAGCGGGGCTACCCATAACAATTACGAATTGATCAAATCATCAGCCGCTAAGGGTAGTCCGCCGCGGCGGACACCATGGGCATCCGCTTATTTTGCTACAAAGCGATTGCCCCGCTGGGGCAGATTGCAGAATCGTAAACGATACTGCGGTAATTTTAATACCACAACACATTTTATAGTAATATCCAAAGCCTGTTCTATCGCTGCCGCCGCCGCAAAAATTCATTGGCAATAATATCATCAAGATTATTAACAGGCCGCTCAATATCAAAGGGGATCGGCTGTTTGTGGAAGGTTTGAAAATACTGGAGTATACCATCTTTCCATAACACAGCATTGATCTCCTGGAAACGCAATTTGCGTTGCACCGATTTGAACCGGATGCTGTCTGTATAGTTTTCCATCTTATCCCATGTTTTCTGAAAGCTGCGTACCTGCTGTACGCCCTTATCATATTTGTAACACATTTCCTGCCAGAGCGTGCGGCCGCTTTTCATTTTAAAATCCCAGGATACATGATGGAACCACAATAATAAATTTTCAGGACAGGTATGCGGATCATTAAACATCGATGCAAGCGGTTCATGATATTGAATTACCGCACTGCTTCCATTTTTAGTTCGGTCAAAACCAACGCCGGCCGTTTCTGCTTTGTTATAATAGGGAGGGGTCCAGTCAGAACGGGTACGCGCAGGCGCCCACCATGCACCGGGGCCATAATGGTCATTGGCAGAGAATTGATGGTGAAGCCCGAGAGGCATCATATAATTCACGGCAGCTTCCCTGCTTTCCAGCATCATTTGTTTTACAGGAACAAGGAAGTTGCTGTTCCAGGCAGTATTTGCTGCAGCACTTATCTTTTCTGTAGCAGCAGGAGAAAAAGTTAACCTGATCCATTCGTCTGCGATCTGTTCGCTTTTGAGTTTGTTGTTCCATGCGAGGCGGCCGAATGCATACCAGTTGGCCTGCGCAAAATCATGCCCGCACCAGTTGGTGTCAAGGCCTATATTGGCCACGCCCGCAATGGCAGAATGTTTCTGCGGGTAAATGCTTCCATCTGTGCAACGGGCCACGGTGCTTCCTTTTCCTGCCTGGTAGGTATCACTCTGCAAACACTCTTCCCACATGGTAGATAAAAAAACAAGGTGGATTGACTGGCCAAGATATTCCTGCGTTACCTGGAACTCGGGCATCACGGGAGTTTTTTTCATAGCGCCAAACAAGGGACTAAAAGGTTCCCTGGGTTGAAAATCGACCGGGCCGTTTTTCACTTGTATGATCACATTGTCGCGGAACTTTCCATCCAGCGGCATGAATTCATTATAAGCCTGTTTCGCGCGGTCTTTTTCATTGGGTTGATAAACAAAAGCGCGCCACATCACGATACCACCAAAAGGTTTAACGGCATCTGCCAGCATGTTTGCGCCATCAGCATGGGTGCGACCATAGTCCTGCGGACCCGGCTGACCTTCGCTGTTGGCCTTCACTACAAAACCGCCGAGATCAGGAATGAACGAATAGATCTCTTTCACCTTTGCGGTCCACCAGTTGATCACCGAATCGGAAAGTGGGTCCGTAGTGCCAAGCTTGCCAATTGTTTTAGGAGATGCGAAGTTGATAGCGAGATAGGTTTTCACTCCATACGGGCGCAACACATTTGCAATAGCCTTAACTCTTTTTAAGTAGTCAGGTGTAAGTACAAGTGCATTGGCATTCACATTATTGATCACAGTGCCGTTGATGCCAATGGATGCATTGGCGCGGGCATATTCTTTCCAGATCAACAGGTTACTGTCGGTTACAGCAAATGGATTATCGCGCCGCCAGAAAATAGAGAGCCCGCCAAAACCATGCTCAATGGTTCCGTTCAGGTTATCCCAATGGTTCAATATTCTTATTTCGTAGGAGGGATTGACCACTTCTTCGGTGATCGGCTTGCCTGTTTGTTGTCTCCGCAGCAATTCGTAAACGCCATATAAAATACCTGCATCATTTTTAGCCTGCACACTGGTGGCACCCAGCCTGAAACCATCGCCTTTTATGGCATTATCCGATACGATGGTTAAAGTAACCGATGCGCCCGGTTTTCCATGCCAGCCCTGTTTCAGTTCCTGTTCTGCAATGGAAATGGTGGCAGATTTACCTGGGCTGACCACAGAAACCGGCGCAGCGCTGTTATTGCGGAGCCAGAGTTGATGGCCGCCCTGGGCCTGGATGTATCCAATAGAAAAACATAGAAAAACGACAGGCAGGAAAATTCTCATAATGGAGGCTATTTGGCTACTAAATGTAGCTTTTTTTAAAATGCAATCGATTACATCCGGCAAAATTGCGTGTTTGATCGGTGGAGGATTACTGCTGAAAAAGGATGATTCCCATAGGCTGAGCTGAGATTATGTGAATCAACTGTAATGTTCCGGTTGATGGAAATGGAGCTTAATTCCTCAGATCCCGGATAGCGTGAGAACAGATTTTGCTATGTGAAGAACACCCCGTATATCAACGGGTTTCACAAAATATTGCGTGGCACCAAAGCGTTTGCATTTTTCTGCGTAGGTTTTTTCATCGAGTGTGCCCCACACAAATTTCGGGATCGCCATAAGTCTTTCATGATTGCAGATCCATGCAAGCAGTTCCGGGCCGTTAAACGGGGACATATGATAATCGAATAGCACAGCAGCCGGCAATTCATCATCCGGGCATTTCGCAAGAAATTCCGCTGCCTGTTGCCCATCCGTCACTATGGCAACCGTAACGTAGGGGGCTATAACAGCAATTGCCTCCTGCAGTAATTCCGCATCATCAATATCATCATCCGCCAGCAATATCACATCTTTTTTTGCCACGCTTTAAGAATTGGTGCACGATAAATCGATGCTACTTCTTAGAGTAAGGACTGTACGACGTAGGTACAATAATAGGTAGGTACCACAAGGTAAAATTTACCTTTGGCATTGCTGAGTCGTAAAAGACCGCAAATAGAAATTTGTTGGCGAGGGTTCTGCGAGGGTAACTATGCCTGCTGAACTTTCTGTCTCAGTTCTTCAAAAGTTTTGGAAATAGAATTGCCTGATCGTTTAAAGATCTGTTCGATCTCATCGATGGATGTATTGTATTTTTTCGACCATGACTGAATCTCAGGCGAGGTATTGAAGTTCTGGTGGATATTGCTTCCAATCTTCTCTTTGGGCTTGATCATTTGCGTTCTTTTGTTAAAGGGGTGCGAAGATGGGCTTTAATTTAGA
>JAQBNJ010000290.1 GCA_028288645.1 Sediminibacterium sp. | reverse complement strand
CTGAATCGCCTTGATATTATCGAAAATACCGGTAACTGTTTCCATAAAGCAATCGATTAGAAATTGGTTAGCCAAAAATTGGTTGACCAATAATTGGTTGACCAATATTAACGGGATTAATTGAACCGCCAAAATTTTTTTAAGGAAAATCGGTGAGCGCGGATCAGCTTAACTTTTCAAAATCGTAGTGCCCTTTGATGTGTTGATTGAGATAAGTGCCTTTTGAAAAAGCTGCTTTCATAGCCTCATATTCTTCTTGCGGAACCTTTTTGTAATCGTACACCAAACCCGAAACATACACGATCCGCAGGCGTTGCGTGGATGGATTGTAGGACATTGATTTGATGACGGAGGATGGCATATAATAGCGCCGTAAAATTTAATGCCAGCGATTCTAATCGATTCTAAATTCATGTGTGTGCCACCAAGCATTCCTACGGAACGCCAATACCAACATCCCGACAGTGCTACCCACCAGATGTTCCTACGGAACATAAATCAGAGGCATTCCGAATGGCAATGCTGGGAAAAAGCATTGATGATTCCAGCTGCATAATTGCCTCGTCATAAACAATACTATCAAGCCTAAATTCGGCTAGGAAGATTCAATATGTTCCGTAGGATCATCCGGTGGGTAGCAAACACAATGAGAGATCGACCTCGTTCCGTAGGAACGATTGGTAAATCGCGTTTAGGCATTTTACCAACTCACCGTAAACGAAAAATTACCAACCGCATGCGAAGAAAAATCTTTCACCAACGGCGGCATTATTTTTTGCGTTAGCGAGAAACTCATTTTCCCGGAAACATATACCAGGCCAGCATCGGCAAAAGGATGTATGCCTTTATCAGTTGTATAAGGCATTACATCGTTATGTGAGGTCCGGTAGTAATTCGACCGTCCCGTAAAAACACCTCCGTCTACAAATGCATTATATGCCGTGATGGAAAGCCCGGGTTTAATCGTTAGATAAACCTGTGAACGATTGGGTTTATTCTCACGCGGCGATCCATATTGTGCAAGATAGCCATCATAATAATTATTCATCTTTCCAACCCTGATCAATCCATAAACACTCGCGGCGTCCTCCATCGTACCTACCCTGATGTTTCCGCCAGCGTTGAGTTCCAGCCATCTGCCTGCTTCCCAAAGAGATCTCTCGGTGGTAAGGTTCAGGTTCAATAAGAGGTCTGTCCGCATCTGGTAATCCCAACCCATGGGCAATTGGTAATGGATCCAGCGATGAATTCCTTCCTGTGTTTCGGCGGCATAGGAATATGGGCCGGATACGCCTCCAATCAATTCCGTTTGCAGCATCATTTTCTTTAACGGATCAGAGGAATGAAGTGTATGAACCAAAAACAGACCGCCTGCATATGGATAGTCATCTACATCAGGTGCTGTTTTTTTGAGATCATCGGGTGTGAATGCCATCTGCATCAGGCTCCAGCCATAGGTGTTCACGGCATTGGTCCCTGCTTTGGGCATCCAACGGTTAAGGATAGAATTGGAAGGTGTGTTTCGTGTATAAAAATAATCCAGTCGTATGCCGCCCGTATATTGGTGATCTGTCCCTTTTCCGAGAACATTGATAAAATCGTTATCGTAATAGAAACGAAACAAGTGAGAATAGGATGACCGTTCCTGCGCATGTAATGCAGCGGAACAGGTAAAAAAACAACAAGCCAGGATTAATAACACTCGCTTCATCGACCAGTTTTAGAAACATTTTAAAAAAAACTATACCTGTGTAGATCATTACACATATAACTGCTGACATGTACGGCAGAAGAATGTTTTGCGATTGGATCTGCCCATATTTTTTTTGGTGAAAGGAGTTTGATCGCGTGGACAAGCTTTCCGGTTGTAAGCGAGCCAGTGCTTTTTCAGAACGAATGCCTTTTTCCATTCGAGGAATTCAAAACTATACACGACTGCTTCTTTTAGCAAGGCCTTCATTTTAGCGGGAGGCAATTCGCCAACTGTGCTGGCAGGATGTACTTTTATCCTGAACAAAACTTCGTTCTTGATGATATTGCCAACACCTGAGAAGATCTGCTGATCCATTAAAGCATCACACACCATCATATCAGGGTTCGCCAGCATTTTTTGTTTTGCTTTCACCGGTGACCATTTCTGGTTCATCACATCGGCACTCCAATCGTAAGCTTCATTGATATCGCCTTCTATTAATTGAATAGAACAGGTATAAAAATTCAATTCCCCATTGCTAAATCGAAAACTCAAACGGGGCTGCGTTTCTTTCCGTTCATTGATGCGATACGTTCCGAATAACATGAAATGTATACGTATGGTAAACGTTTTAAAACAGACCAGGAAATGCTTGCCCCAGCTTTTGAAATCGACGATCACCTGGTTCTTCAGAACAGGAAGATCAACCTTTGTATTTCCGGAAACCTCCAGGATCTTTTTGCCTTTGAACTGTTGCACAGCTTCTTTCAGAATAACAATGGATGGGCCTTCGGGCATAAAATTTATAGTAATTATTAAAAAAATAAGCCAGTCATGATCAGGAAATTAAAATCGGGACAATACCGGATCTATTCAAGAAAAACAGATCCAAAGACAAACAAGCGGAAGAATCTTGGAACCTTCGCATCATTGGAAGCGGCAAAGAAACATGAAAAAGAGATCCAGTATTTTAAACATCATTGAAATGTACCTGTAACTTTTGTTGCAGGTAACGCACATGCTCAATGGCCGCTGTGGTCATCGTGTTGTTGAAATACAGGTAAACATCCTTTACTTTATCACAACGGGTAATTTCATCCACAATCCTGTTAAGGAATTCGTGTGAGTATACGGACTTATATAATTCTGGTGTTCCGTGAAAACGATAGTACATAACCGGAGAAGTACAGATCACTTTATCGGACAATTTTGGATGGCTCTGGCTGCAGAAAGTAATATTCTTATCAGCCAATGTCCTGTAAACATCTTCCCTCCACCAGTCCGGGTGGCGGAATTCAATGATGTTTGTAAATGAAGGATCCAGTTGACAGATAATATTCTGTAAACGTTCTTCACTGTATCCTAACGATGGTGGTAACTGGAATAAGACACAACCTAATTTTTCCTGCAATCCATCTCGTATTACGAGATAAAAATCAGACAACAGGCTTTTGCAGTCGACAAACTTTTTGAAGTGTGTGATTGATCTCGGAGCTTTTACAGTAAATGAAAACCCCGGCGCACTTTCCCTATACCATTTTTGTAACATCGATAAAGAAGGAAAGCGATAAAAAGAAACATTGGATTCAAGTGTATTAACATGGTTGGCATAATAACCGAACCATTTCGAAACAGCCAATCCCTTCGGATAAAAAACTTCTTTCCATTCTTTGTAATAAAAACCGGAACAGCCAATATGCCAGTTGATTGCATTGCTCATACAATAGCCAGTACAATTTCATGCCAGCCCCAGATTATCGATGCGTAGAATGGCACACGGATGACGCGGATTAAACTGATCAATACGGATCTGATCCGCGCCCATCCGCCTGATCCGCGTCATCCGTGTGCCGTTCTCCTATTTAATATTTCTTTAAAACTTTCACAAGCATATCAGCAATGATCGCATAGCCTTTATCTGAAGGATGTAAGCCATCAAACGTCATATCGATCGCTTCAACGGGGTAAGGATATTCATCCGTTTCGGGATTGAAAGGGATATCAATGAAATCCGGATAAGCGTAATCCTGGTATTGGCCCGTTTGCGGTGATTTAAGCCTTTTGTATTTTACCAGGTTCTCATGCGTCATTTTACTTTTGTTATAAAGATCAACCACCGGAATACGTTCATACCTACCGATCCGGTTAACCGCATCTGCAAACTGCTTTAATAACTGTCCATTCTTTTCTTTGTATGAGCCGAATGCATTGTTCTTAAAATTGGAGATATAAACAAAATCAACACGTTGCATCGGTGTAATGAGAATGATCTTTGCTTTTTCATTCAGGCTCCGCAGTTTATTGATGATTACCCTGAATGATCCATATACGGTTTTAACGCCTGTGCTAAGTTCATAGTCTTCAAATTTTCCAAGCGGCTTGCTGCCCCACCAATCGTTGGTGCCAAGAAAAATGGAATATACATCGGCTTTTACCAACCCGAGATTTTCAATTTCAGTAGCAATCCGCACAGCCGTCCAGCCATTATGCCCCTGGTTGATGTAACGGATATTGGGAAGTTTCTCAACCACCCTTGTCATGTATCCCTTTGTAATACGGTCACCGGTTTCGCTCTTATGTTCATTTAAATACGTGATCGAATCGCCAATGGCAACCCAGGTAATTTC
>JAQBNJ010000268.1 GCA_028288645.1 Sediminibacterium sp. | reverse complement strand
GTTGTTTAGTTTTGGAGAGTACAAAATAATAAATTTGGTCCATTTTGCCTTATCGATTTTATGAATGGATGAGTTTACCTTTGCCGAATGCGAAAACTGACCATGGATGAACTCGGGCGGATGTCGGTAGATGAGTTCAAACAGGCCCCCAAGAATCCCGTAATGGTGCTGCTGGATAATATCCGCAGCATGCACAATGTGGGTAGTGTTTTCCGTACGGCCGACGCATTCCTGGCTGAGGGAATCTGTTTATGCGGCTATACGCCGCAGCCGCCGCACCGGGATATCCATAAAACGGCCCTTGGCGCAACGGAAACAGTTGACTGGATGTATTTCCCCACTACTTTGGAAGCAGTGCAGGCTTTAAAGGAAAGAGGCTATCTTATCTATGCAGTAGAACAAACAGAAGGAAGTATTTCACTCGAAAAATTTGTCTCAGTCGATTCGAAGATCGCTGTTGTTTTTGGGAATGAGGTAGAAGGAGTGAATAGCGAAGTAATAAAATTGTGCGATGGATGTATTGAAATTCCTCAGTTAGGAATGAAGCATTCGTTGAATATATCAGTAGCGGCGGGAATTGTGCTGTGGGAAATCATAAAACGATTCATGAATAAGTAAACCCTCTGTGAAACTCCGTGTGCTCCGTGTCTCTGTGGTGAATCCTTCGCTGCGATTTTTTTCACCACAGAGACACAGAGGGCACGGAGTTTCACAGAGAGGGTTTCAATTAAAACCAGGTAGATGTCATCAGTAAAGAAGTATTTAAGTCTTGTAAAATTTTCGCATACGATTTTTGCGTTGCCGTTTGCATTGATAGGATTTGTATTGGGGTTGAAACAAACTTTGATAGTGAAAGAAAATGACCGGGTTGAAGGCCTATTCTTGCCATCGCCTCCCGGATGGCACACAGTTATCAAGGGGCCGGAGTTTGAGAATTTTGTCATACTTACATGGCAACAACTTATTCTGAAATTTATTTTAGTTTTAATCTGTATGGTCACTGCACGTAGTGCTGCAATGGCTTTCAACCGCTACTTAGACAGAAGCTTCGATGCAAAAAATCCCCGCACCGCTATCCGTGAAATCCCTGCCGGTATCATTTCTGCCAACAGCGCTTTGCG
This sequence comes from Sediminibacterium sp., assembly GCA_028288645.1. Lineage (GTDB taxonomy): Bacteria > Bacteroidota > Bacteroidia > Chitinophagales > Chitinophagaceae > Sediminibacterium. The sequence goes on along the minus strand of JAQBNJ010000268.1, from coordinate 2,435 downwards.
TTTTGTGATATTGAACTGTATTATTTTTTTGGTCGCCAGTTTTTTTCTTAACCTTACCTGTTTTTATTTATCAGGCGTTGCTTTATTTGTGATCCTGTTTTATAGCTATACAAAACGTTTCACAGCTTTATGCCATTTGGTATTGGGATTGGGATTATCGTTTGCACCCATTGGCGCTTATCTTGCCGTAACAGGTGTATTTACTTTATTACCTTTGCTGTTCTCTTTTGCTGTGATCTTTTGGGTAAGCGGATTTGATATTATTTATGCGATGCAGGATGTCGACTTTGATCGTTCACAAAAATTATATTCGATCCCTGCAGTGCTTGGTAAGCGTGCCGCATTGCGCGTTTCTATATTCCTGCATGTGTTAAGCACAACTTGTGTGATCGCCGCAGGAATATATGGGGAGTTTCATTTTATGTATTGGATAGGGATCGCAGTATTTGTCGGGATGTTGATCTATCAGCATTCAATCGTAAAATACAATGACCTCAGCAAAGTAAACATCGCTTTCATGACAGCCAACGGCATCGCAAGCGTTGTCTTTGGTATATTAGTTATCGCAGACCTTTTTATTTTCTAAATGGTAAATAGTAGTAAGAACCGGAATTTAGTAAACCCAACCCCAAACCCCAAACAACAAACCCAATGGCACGAATCCTCTGCATCGATTATGGCGGGAAAAGAACCGGTCTTGCAGTAACGGATCCATTACAGATCATTGCCACTTCATTAACTACGATTGAAACAAAAGAACTCGTACCCTTCCTGAAAAAATATTTTCTGCAGGAACAGGTGGAACTGATACTGATAGGAGAACCACTAAACCTCGATGATACCGCTACACATGCCACACCTTTAGTGAAAGCCGCCATCATCAAACTAAAAAAAGAATTCCCAACAATACCCATTCAAACGGTTGATGAACGCTACACATCTAAACTCGCTTCACGGGCTATGGTAGAAATGGGTATGAAAAAGAAAGCCAGGCAGGTAAAAGGCAATGTTGATAAAATAGCAGCTACTATTATGCTACAGGAGTTTCTGCAAGCCAGGACGGGCTATTAGCTTTTAGCCGTTAGCTGTTAGCTTGCTTTCTGCTACCCGATATGCCTTTCTTCAATAATATGGAAAATGTAAAGCTCCTTCTATTAACGGTTTTAGCTAATACCTAACAGCTAAAGGCTTATAGCTGATTTTTTTCCGGTATTTTTGCGGCATTTCAATAAAATCAAGATTCATCGATGGTATATCCAATTGTAGCTTATGGCGCGGCGGTATTACGCAAAGTGAGCCGGGACATCACGCCGGACTACCCCGGGCTCTCAACCTTAATTGAAGACATGTGGGAGACCATGTATGCCAGCAGTGGTGTGGGACTTGCCGCGCCACAGATCAATAAAGATATCCGCCTGTTTGTAATGGACAGCGCGCAGATATTTGAGAACCTGGAAGAGGATGAGAAAGGAACTTACCCGGATGCACCGGGTATCAAACAGGTGTTCATCAATGCACATGTAAAATCACTTGAAGGAGAAGAATGGGCCTATAACGAAGGTTGTTTGAGCATTCCTAAAATACGCGAAGATGTATTCCGTGCAGAAACGGTTACGATCAAATACATGGATGAAAATTTCAAATCGCATACCGGCACTTTCAACGGCATCACCGCGCGCGTGATCCTGCATGAGTATGATCATATTGAGGGTAAACTTTTTATCGATTACCTGAAACCGCTTCGCAGGAAATTATTACAAGGCAAACTGAATGATATCAGCAAAGGCAAAGTGAAAATTGATTATAAAATGATATTCCCGAAATAATGACTAATTAACGTAGAAATTTGTTTACTTAATAGAGGTTGAGATACAATTTGGAACCACATAGAAACATAGGCACATAGGTTAAACATATAGATAAATGGCAATAGTTAAAAAGCATTATTGAGCTAACATTACTATTTTAAAGAAGAATAGAAAACCCTTGTAAATAATTTGTTTCGTTATTGCCTGAAGAATAATAAAAACTATGTGACAACCTATGTATCTATGTGCCTATGTGGTTCAATTTCCGTCTTATTTTCTGTAGCACTTCATAATTTTAATAAGCCTAAATAATGAGATATTGTTTTGTCTGCTTACTGTTCCTCTCATTCCACGCCTTTTCACAGGATACGACCGTGATCATTGATGAGCACCGTTTTACACTGGCCGAAGTAGTGGTGCGGAATAATTTTAATTACCGTACACTGCTCACACAGATACAGGAAGATACCACTTTTTACAAAGCATTCCGTAACCTGCGGGTACTCGGATTCAGTTCCTACAACGATATTAAAATGCTGGATAAAAAAGGCGCAGTGAAAGCTTCCCTGTTCAGCAAAACCAGGCAGAACAGGAGCGAAGGATGCCGCACTATGGACGTGCTTGAAG
>JAQBNJ010000250.1 GCA_028288645.1 Sediminibacterium sp. | reverse complement strand
TTGAATGCGCAGAAATATTACCAACAGGGCAAAAAAGCTTCCTGGATATTATGCCGTGTTGCACCTGCATTTTCTTTCTTTAAAAATTATTTACTCCGTCTCGGATTTTTAGATGGTGAAGCTGGTTTTACTGTTGCCAAAATGAATGCATTGTACACCTGGTTAAAATATATAAGGCTTCGGGAATTAAATATGGAAGCAAATAATAAAGCTGTTTAAATTTTCGGCCACTAACTGTGCCTCCGTGTGCAAATTAAATCTCACACGGAGGCACAGAGGCACGGTTTGGGTTGATTATATGCAGCATGCTGATAATTCCGTAACTTTATCTCCATGCCTCTCCACAGAAATTTTACCTACTGGATCGATAAACGCATCTGGAAATATTATTTCCTCATGCTCTCCCTCCAATTATCGAAACCTTAGCCTAATAGCAGTTAAGAAATGGAGTTGGGTGCTACATCCAACCCCAAACCACAAACCACAAACCCCAAACCAGCAAATGCCGCACTATCAAACCTCCGGCACCATTCCGCATAAACGGCACACACAGTTCCGTAAACCGGATGGTACATTATATTCCGAACAATTATTTTCAACCGAAGGATTCAGCAATGATTATTCTTTGTTATACCATACCTGGCCGCCCACGCAGATCATCCATACCGATGAACCGGTGAATATGATGCCGAAAGTGGCCGAAGAAAAAATGCTGAAACACCGAAGCTTCGAAGGCTTTCATATTAAACCACAAAAAGATTTCCTGCAGAGCCGCAAGGCTGTATTGGTTAATGGCGATTGCCATATTGTACTGGCCGCGCCGCAGGAAAGCATGCATGATTATTTTTATAAAAATGCAGATGCCGATGAAATGATCTTCATCCACGAAGGAAGTGGCAAACTGAAAACGCAGTATGGAGAAATATCATTTGCCTACGGCGATTACCTGGTGATACCCCGCGGAACGATCTATCAGATTCATTTTGACAATGCGGATAACCGTTTGTTTATAGTGGAAAGTTTCAGCCCTATTCGTTATCCCAAAAAATACGTAAGCAAATACGGCCAGTTGATGGAGCATTCGCCTTATTGCGAAAGGGATATACGCACACCGCAAAACCTCGCTACCATCGATGAAGAAGGTGACTTTCTCATCAAAACAAAAAAGAAAGGCATTTTATATGGATTGCATTATGCACACCATCCTTTTGATGTGATCGGATGGGATGGCTGCTGCTATCCCTACGCATTCAGCATCCACGATTTTGAACCCATCACGGGCAGGGTACATCAGCCGCCGCCGGTTCACCAGACATTTGAAGCCCATAATTTCGTGGTCTGCAGTTTCTGCCCGAGATTATATGATTACCATCCCGATGCGGTGCCTGCGCCCTATAATCACAGCAATATCGATAGCGATGAAGTGCTGTATTATGTAGCCGGCGATTTTATGAGCCGTAAAAATGTGACGAGGGGAATGATCACACTGCATCCTGCCGGTATACCGCATGGCCCGCATCCCGGCGCGGTTGAAAAAAGCATCGGGAAAAAAGAAACCCGGGAACTGGCCGTAATGGTGGATACTTTTCACCCCCTGCAATTAACGGAAGCCGCACTGGAAATAGAGAACCCGGGGTATACCATGAGTTGGGCGGAGTGATGAATCCAAGACTTTCTTCTTAGCATTATTGCCACAGAAAACACAGATTTTCACAGATTTTTTCTGTGGTAATCTGTGTTTTCTGTGGCAATTTTTTTCCCTTCAGAACAGCAGTGCCGTATGGCTCATTGACCACGGTCAATGAGCCATTGACTACCCACTTTTTTTTCCTTCCCAAAAAATTCCTAACTTATCATCCTAAAATCTATTGCCATATGATTAAATTTAGCGACATCAAGATCGGTGATTATGTAAATGCCGAATACGAAGGAAAAATGTGGAACGGGGAAGTGGTGAATTTGAACGGAGGTGAAAAACAGGTTTGCGTGCAAACCGATGTACAGGAATTCTGGTTTGAAACGGATCACCTGTATCCGATTGATCTGACTGAAGATGCTTTGCTGAAACTCAATTTCGGTAAGCATGAGAATGACGATGGTTCGGTAAAGTATATGAAAGGTTCTTTCCGTATTGTTACACCGACCCCGGGAGACTTTTCCAAAATGGAAATGTGGTACCGTGAAGACAGGCGCCATAATCCCGATGTCCATTATGTGCATCAATTGCAAAACCAATATCATGATATGACCAAGATCCACCTCACCGGTGATCCTATGTAGCGTTCAACCATTCATCAATATTAAGTCCCGCGAACAGCGGGATTTTTTTATATTTGGAAGGAAATGCAGGATAATATCAAATCAAACAAAACATTCATGAAAAAAAGTTTATGTGTATTGGCGATGGTGATCTCTGTAGCTGCGGTGGCACAGACTGAAAAACCTTTTACGATCAAAGGATCTTACAAGAATATTGAACGCCCCGTGCAGAAAATATATCTTTCGTATCGTTCAGGTGATAAAAATGTGATGGATAGCATTGTGCCAACCGATGGCAATTATGCATTCAGCGGAACCATAGCTGAATCAACGCAAGGCGCGCTTCGTATGCGTTACCAACCGGATGCCGAAGGCAAACCTGTAAAAATGGTAAGCGGAAGGGACTTTATTTCTCTTTTTCTGAGCGCGGACAATATGGTTGTGTCTTCGGTTGATTCATTCAGCAATGCAAAAGTGCTGGGTTCAAAAGCAAATGATGAATTTGTAAAACTCACTGCTGCTTTAAAGCCTGTGAATGACAGGTCAAGGGTGTTAAGCGCTGAATACAGTAAAGCGGCCGCTGCAAAAGATGAGCCTGCAAGAAAAGCGGCTGAAGATAAATTGGACGCCCTCGAAAAAGAAGCAAAAAATGTATATGGCGATTATGTGAAGAGCAATATTGAATCACCTATTGCTGCCTATGCCATTTCGCAATATGCGGGTTGGGATATTGATGCAGCTGTAATAGAGCCTTTGTTCAACAAATTACCTGCATCCGCTAAAGCATCACCATCTGCACAATCACTGGCAGGTAAAATAGAGATCGCCAAAAAAACAGGCGTCGGTAAAATGGCCATGAATTTTACACAGAATGATACCCTGGGTATGCCTGTTTCCCTGGCATCTTTCAAAGGAAAATATGTGTTGGTTGATTTCTGGGCAAGCTGGTGCGGCCCCTGCAGAAGGGAGAACCCGAATGTGGTACTTGCTTACAACCAGTTTAAAGACAAAGGATTTAATATACTCGGTGTGAGTCTTGATCAACCAAACGCAAAAGACAAATGGATCAAAGCCATCCATGATGATAACCTTACCTGGACGCATGTATCCGATCTCAAATACTGGCAGAACGATGTGGCCAAATTATATGGCATACAAGCCATCCCGCAGAACTTCCTGCTCGATCCAACAGGAAAGATCATTGCGAAGAACCTGAACGGGGAGCAACTGAAACAGAAATTGACAGAGGTACTGCCATAGTGGTGCTTTTAAGGAATATTGGAAAGGACGTCGTGATTGGCGTCCTTTTTTGTGGGCAGCTATGAGCTTTGAGCCGTGAGCTGCGAGCCAGGCAGGTTACACAGAGCAAGCTCACAGCTCCCGGCTCATAGCTCGCAGCTTATTCCCAGCTTCTCCTTAACTTCAGCTAAAATTTCCCGGCATGAGAAAAAGCATCCTCTTTTTTGCCTTTCTAATTTTGACTACCTATTTTTCACACGCCCAGAATTTTGGCGGTAACGCCGCTTCTATTAAATGGCAGCAGATCAATACAGATACCGTAAGGGTGATCTTTCCGAAAGGATATGATGCCAGGGCCCAGCGGATCGCAAATATCATTCACACTTTACAGAGAAATTACGGGCATACTATCGGAGATGCGGTTCGTAAAGTAGATATCGTTTTACAGAATCAGACACTGATCTCAAATGGTTATGTGGCCCTTGCGCCATTCAGGAGCGAATTCTACACAACACCCCCGCAAAATGCATTTGAATTGGGTGCCGCAAACTGGACAGATAATCTTGCACTGCATGAATTCAGGCATGTGCAGCAATACAATAATTTTAATAAGGGCCTTTCTAAAGCCGCTACTTTTTTGTTTGGTGAGCAGGGACAGGTAGTTGCCAATGCCATGTCCATTCCCGATTGGTTCTTTGAGGGCGATGCGGTGTTCAACGAAACAAAATTTACGCAACAGGGAAGAGGTGTGTTGCCATTATTTCTCTCGAGCTATCAATCTCTTTTTCTTTCAGGCAGGAAATATGACTACATGAAAATGCGCAATGGTTCTTTGCGCGATTATGTTCCCACGCATTATGATCTTGGTTATTTGTTAGTAGCCTACGGCAGAAAAAAATATGGTGATGATATCTGGAGAAAAGTAACGGATGACGCTGCAAGATTCAAACCATTATTCTATCCTTTCCAGGGCGCAGTGAAAAAACAAACAGGCATTGCGTTCAATCAGTTTGTAAATGATGCGATGGGTTATTATCAGCAACAATGGCAGTCAATCAAAACCGTGAATGCAGATTGGCTCACACCGGTTGTTAAGAATGATGTGGTGAACTACGAATATCCCTATTGGTCCGAAGATGGTTCGCTGATCGTTGTAAAAAGCAGTAACCGTCATATACCTGCCTTTTATAAAATACATCCTGATAAGTCGGAAGAAAAGATCGTGGTAAAAGGTATTGCTGCCGATCATTATTTTTCTTACAGCAACGGGAAGATCGTGTATGCATCCTATCAACCGGATCCGCGCTGGCGCAACCGTGATTATACGACGATCAAATTACTGGATATCAAAACCGGCGAAGAAAATGATGTTGTAACCCATTCCAAATACGTCTCACCCGATATCTCGCATGATGGAAGATCTGTGCTGGCTGTAAACCTGAACCCTCTTGGCGGATCCAATGTGGTAGTGATGAATACAGAAGGAACCATCACCGATTCTTTACCAACAACTGAAACGATATTCTCCTATCCAAAATTTGCTGCGGACGATAAACATTATTATGCTGCATCAAGAAATGTGATGGGGGAGATGTCACTGTTGAAATATACTATGAATGATACCCGTGCTGCGGAAGTGTTGGTTCGTCCATCAAACCGCATCATTGGTTTTTTACAGGTGCAGGGCGATACGCTGTTATTCACAACCACTTTCCAGGGCAGGGACGAACTTTGGGCGATCATTGATGGCAAAGAAAGGAGAGGTCCGTTTCGGATGGCATCTTATGTTACCGGGCTTTACCAGGGCAGTTTGCAATCTGGCAAAATAGTGGCATCTGCTTTTACGGCTGATGGATACCGCCTCGCCGCTTTCGACCCGATCTGGGAGCGCGCAGAATTGAAAGATGAATTGACGGATCTCTATATCAATGATGTTTTTAAAAAGGAAGATCATTCAATACTCTCCAATTTGCCACAACAACAATATGCTGTAAACAAATATCCCAAGGCATCTCATTTGTTGAATCTCCACAGTTTCCGTCCTTTCTACGAACAGCCCGAATATTCACTTACCGTTTATGGTAATAATGTATTGAATACGCTGTTGTCTGAATTTGCCTATACCTATAATGAGAATGAAGGCAGCCATAAGTTGTCATACAACGGTATTTACGGAGGCTCGTATTTACAGCCGTTATTTGGCGTAAGCCAGACCTGGGACAGGAGCGGTATTTATGGCAGAGACACGATCGTGCATTGGAACGAACTGGTGGGTTACGCCGGTTTGCAACTGCCATTGGATCTTTCAGGAGGCAAAGGGTATAGGTTCCTTACTTTATCATCAACCTACAATATCGACAATGTAAAATGGACCGGGATCGCTGAAAAGCTGCTGAAAAGTGCCAATTTCCAGTACCTGCAAACACGTTTATCATATACGGGCCAGTCGCAGAAAGCGGTTCAGCAGATCTACCCGCATTTTGCGGAAAACCTGTTCCTGCAGTATAAGAACAGCACCAGCAACAATACATCGCGCCAGTTCCTGGCAACCGGTTCATTGTATCTGCCTGGCCTCGGCAACAACCATAGCCTGGTATTCACAGCGGCCTGGCATAGCCGGGATACGATGAATCAATACCTGTTCTCCAATAATTTTCCCTTTTCAAGGGGATATTCAGCCGTAGATTTCCCACGGATGTGGAAACTGGGGGTGAATTACCATATTCCACTGGCCTACCCTGATTGGGGATTTGGCAACCTGGTTTATTTCCTGCGGATCCGTTCAAATGTCTTTTTTGACTATACCCAGGGAAAAAGTTTACGAACAGGCCTAACCTACCCGTTCAGAACGGCGGGAACCGAACTGTTTTTCGATACCCGTTGGTGGAACCAGCAGCCGGTAACTTTTGGCATCAGGTATAGTCGGCTGCTGGACAGCGAGTTCCGGGGAGCCACCCAGCCGGATATTTTTGAGTTTATTTTACCTGTGAATTTGTTTTAGGGCAGGGCCAGCTATGAGCCGTGAGCTGCGAGCCTGACCCTCGAAGCTCATCACCTGGGCAGGATCGTAGAAAATTTCGTTTTGAGCAGATTTTTGACCAGTGATAGACCGATTGGCGACCAATAACAGTTAATTGAAGGCCAATAGGATATTGCCTGCAGACCAACAGTAAATGTGCCAGCTCACGGCTCAAAGCTCACAGCTCAAAGCTGATTTTTCATACTTTTGCCTCCGTTTGAGTAGTTTCTACAAGGTTTTTCCACATTTTAGAGAATTTTTTCCACTAATTTTTCTTATTCCGGTTGCATTGTAATATCTTTGCAGCCCCAAAAATCGTATGTCGAAACAACCACTGATCAAACAAGATGGCGTAATTCTGGAAGCCCTGAGCAATGCTATGTTCCGGGTAAAATTGGAAAACGGTCATGAAATACTGGCCACCATCTCAGGTAAAATGAGGATGCACTACATCAGAATTTTGCCTGGTGACAAAGTAGGAGTTGAGATGAGTCCGTACGACTTGAGTAGGGGGAGAATCATATTCAGATACAAATAATAATCAGCCTCTGAAGAGGGGGTAAAAACAAAAGAAATGAAAGTTAGAGCTTCCATTAAAAAACGCAGCGTTGATTGTAAGATCGTGAAGCGTAAAGGAAAATTGTTCGTGATCAACAAAAAGAACCCACGTTTTAAACAACGCCAAGGGTAAACTAATTGGGAAATTTTCGATTGGGAAATTGGGAAATTGAAAATTCCAAAATCTCCCAATTCCAAAATTCCAAAATCAAACAAACCAAGTACAAAATTTAAATTTCAAATATGGCTCGTATTGCCGGTATTGATTTACCAAAAAATAAAAGAGGAGAAATTGGTCTGACCTATATTTTTGGTATTGGCCGTTCAACTGCTCAGTATATTCTTACCAAAGCTGGTATTGATTTCGATAAGAAAGTAAACCAGTGGAATGATGATGAACAGGCGGCTATCCGTAACATCATCAACAACGAATTCAAGACTGAAGGTGCTTTGCGTAGTGAAGTGTCAATGAGCATCAAACGCTTGTTGGATATCGCCTGCTACCGTGGCCTCCGTCACCGTAAAGGATTGCCTGTTCGCGGACAGCGCACCAAAACCAACAGCCGTACCAGGAAAGGTAAACGTAAGACGGTTGCGGGTAAGAAGAAAGTAGCGAAAAAATAATTGAGAGATTTTGGAATTGGGAAATTTTGGAATTTGTTTATCAATTTCAAAATCTCCCAATTTCAAAATTCCAAAATACAAGAAATCCGAAGCAACTTGGATATTCTCAGTAAGATGAGAAAGGAGAGTCGCCCGGTGCCCGGTTAACGGGATTTTTTATTAGTAACAGATCACCTCAAAACACAAAAATGGCTAAACCACAAAAAGCGCAGAACAGTGCAAAACCTGTCGCCAAGAAAAGGATCGTAAAAGTAGAAGCTGCCGGTGAGGTTCGCATTTCTGCAACATTCAACAACATCATGATCAGTTTTACCAATAAAGCCGGCCAGGTTATCAGCTGGAGCAGTGCAGGTAAAATGGGTTTCAAAGGTTCTAAAAAGAACACTCCTTATGCAGCGCAGATGGCAGCAGCCGATGCAGCAAAAGTTGCCATGGAAGCAGGTTTGAAAAGAGTAGATGTTTTTGTAAAAGGACCAGGTTCAGGACGTGAAAGTTCTATCCGTTCCATCTCTCAATCAGGTATCGAAGTAACTTCTATTAAAGATGTTACCCCTTTACCACACAATGGTTGCAGACCACCGAAACAACGTAGAGTATAATCAGGGTTTGTGGTTTGTTGTTTGGCGTTAAAGCAACCACAAACAACAAACCACAAACAACAAACCAACATAGGGAGTGTTATTAATTTTAGATTTTTAAGATAACCCTCCGTCATTAAAAAATCGCAAAACAAAATAAATGGCACGTTACACAGGTCCTAAGACCAAAATTTGTAGAATTTTCGGAGAGCCTATTTTAGGCAATGGCAAATGGTTGGGTAAGAACAGTAACCCTCCCGGCATGCATGGCGCCGCGCGTAAGCGTAAGACCTTAGGTGAGTACGCTTTGCAGTTAAGGGAAAAACAAAAAGCAAAATACACGTACGGTGTATTGGAGCGCCAGTTCCGCAAAACCTTTGAAGAAGCACAACGCTTAAAAGGTGTTACCGGTGAGAACCTGATCAAATTGCTGGAGGCCCGCTTAGACAACACTGTTTACCGTTTAGGTTTAACAGCCAGCCGTCCTGAAGCAAGGCAGATGGTGAACCACAAACACATTACAGTGAATGGCGAAACCATGAATATCCCTTCTTACCAGTGTAAACCGGGTGATATCATTACCTACAAACCAAAAAGCGCCGATAACTCGGCTTTAACCAGTAAGAGCAAAGGCAAGAACCCCAAGTTCAGCTGGCTCGATTGGAACGAGGCTGAAAAGAAAGGTACTTTCATCACACATCCTGAACGTGAAAGTGTTCCTGAGAACATCAAGGAGCAGTTGATCGTGGAATTGTACTCTAAATAATGTGAATGAGCAATGGTGAATGGGCAATTATTGACCATTCACCATTCACAA
>JAQBNJ010000241.1 GCA_028288645.1 Sediminibacterium sp. | reverse complement strand
GAAATACTGCGTTTATTGAGCAAGCTGGGTAGTAATAAATAATGATCCGCAAAACTATAGTAAGCCATCCTGCATACTGCGGGATGGCTTTTTCATGCGAAACAGGTTCAACAATCAAGTACAGCAGGTGTCTTTGTAATTTTTATCTTTTGATGCCACGCTTTTTACTGCTTTTGTAGCGTTGGAAATTAATCTAAACCGGTTTAATTTATTGGTTGGGAATCCGCGGAGGCGGTTTGACTATTAGCCGTAAATTGTATCTTTGTGACGACAAGGTTTGAATCTATGGACCCGGTAGTAAATCAAATAGCAAAAGAATACAAGGCGGTTCTTCATGAACTGTACGGTAATGAGCTGGCCGAACTGATACTTTTTGGTTCTTATGCCCGCGGCGATCAGCATGAAGAGTCTGATGTGGATTTTGCCATCGTACTAAATAACCCCACTACAAGAACCGCTGCGGAACTCGTCAAAACCTCACCTATTGCTTCCCGGCTTTCGCTGAAATATGGGCTGATGATATCTTCGCTGCCGGTTTCTCTTCACAAAAAACAAACCTCGGGGCAGGGAGTGTTCAGGAACATTCGAAAAGAAGGGATCCATATATGACTCCCCCTGGTCATAGCGAAGCAATAAAGGCCCTTGCTAAGGCCAAAGATGCTCTTCACAATGCTGAATACGATTTAAAAGGTGGGTTTATACTGGCAACTGCAAACCGGTCCTATTATGCCTGCTATTATTGCATGACGGCCCTGCTATATACCAAAGACGTTTACGCAAAAACACACCAGGGTACCCGTGCAAAATTCTCTGAACTGTTTATCAAAACAGGAATTTTCCCTTTAGCCGTATCCGACTCACTCGCACTTTTATTTGACTCCCGGCAGGAAGCCGATTACGACCTGGATGTCGATATTAAGGTGGAAGAAGCTAAAAACCTGATTGAAAAAGCGAAAGATTTTGTGTAACTGGCAGAAAAGTATTGTAAAGATTTGGACATCATCCCCGGATAAACGATCTTAAGTTTGTTCATCAGAAAATAGCCGCATTGAACGTTATCAAAAGCGTTGCATCATAAGCTAAACAATCATAAGCGTAACAATGGATTTCAACCGCGAACATTTTACAAACGAAGAACTCGTATACGTTTACCGCAATCTTCTTCTTCCAAGAATGATAGAAGAAAAGATGTTGTTATTGCTCCGCCAGGGTAAGATCAGCAAATGGTTCAGCGGTATCGGGCAGGAAGCGATCTCTGTTGGCTGCACACTCGCTTTACAACACGATGAATGGATGATGCCTTTGCACAGGAACCTGGGCGTGTTCACTTCAAGACAGATGCCTTTGCACAAACTCTTCATGCAATGGCAGGGAAACAAAGAAGGATACAGCAAGGGCCGCGAAAGAAGTTTTCATTTTGGAAGCAAGCCACATTATATCTGTGGCATGATCTCGCATCTCGGCCCGCAATTGGCCATCGCAGATGGAGTGGCGCTGGCCTATAAACTCAAAAAAGAAAACAAAGTGTCACTCGCATTCAGCGGCGATGGGGGAACAAGCGAAGGTGATTTTCATGAAGCATTGAATGTTGCGGCGGTATGGGATCTGCCTGTCATTTTTGTGATCGAAAATAATGGGTATGGATTGAGTACGCCGGTTAACGAACAATATCGCTGTGAAAGTTTGGTTGATAAAGCCAAAGGCTATGGCATGGAAGGCGTTCAGATCGATGGTAACAATGTTTTATCCGTACATGATACGATCCGCGGGGTTCGCGATTATTGTATCAACAATCAAAAACCCTATTTAATAGAATGCATGACCTTCCGCATGCGCGGCCACGAAGAAGCCAGCGGCACCAAATATGTTCCCAAAGAACTGTTTGAAGAATGGGGAAGGAAAGATCCTATCAAAAATTTTGAGCAGTTTCTTATACAGGAAAATGTGATCACCGAAATGCAGATCGCTGATATCCGTAATGAGTTTAAAAATTATATTGATGAAGAATTAAAACTCGCAGGAGAAGCGGAAGAAATAAAACCAAATGAAGTTGAGGAGTTAAGAGATGTATATGCACGAAAGTCAACGACCAGAAGTTCAGAGTCAGATGTCACAACAATCAACGAACCCCAAACTACAAACCCCAAACCCCAAACCGACCAACGCCTGGTAGATGCCATCAAATCAGCTCTCCACCAAAGTATGGAACACCATCCCAACCTCATCCTCATGGGCCAGGATATTGCAGAATACGGTGGTGCCTTTAAAATAACAGAAGGTTTTGTTGAAGAATTTGGAAAAGAACGCGTGCGTAATACGCCGCTATGTGAAAGTGCTATCGTTGGCGCTGCATTGGGATTGAGCCTGGAAGGATATAAAAGCGTGATGGAAATGCAGTTTGCAGATTTTGCGAGTGTGGGTTTTAACCAGATCGTAAATAATTTAGCGAAGATCCATTACCGCTGGGGACAAAACGCCGATGTGGTGATACGCATGCCGACAGGCGGTGGTGTAGGAGCGGGTCCTTTTCATTCGCAAAGTAATGAAGCATGGTTTACGCATGTGCCTGGATTGAAAGTGGTATATCCATCCACACCGCATGATGCAAAAGGTTTGCTGATCGCAGCCATCAATGATCCAAACCCGGTAATGTTCTTTGAGCACAAAGCTTTGTATAGAAGCATCAGTGGACAGGTAGCAGAGGAATATTATGAAGTAGAGATCGGTAAGGCAAGAGTTGTGAAAGAAGGAGAAGACATCACCGTGATCACGTATGGCGCCGGTGTGCATTGGGCGATGGAATACCAGGAACAGAACCCGCAAACTTCCTTACATATTCTTGATCTGCGCACGCTATCGCCCTTGGATTATCCCGCAATCAAAGCAGCAGTTGCTCAAACAGGAAAAATATTATTGTTGCATGAAGACAATTTAACCGGCGGAATAGGAGGAGAGATCAGCGCATGGATCAGTGAACATTGTTTTGAATTGCTTGATGCATCTGTGATGCGTTGTGCATCTATGGATACCCCCATCCCGTTTAACAAGAATCTTGAAAGAAATTTTATGGCTAAGGATCGTTTGCACAGTTACGTGGAGAAATTGGTAAATTACTAAACAAACATTTCCGGCATGAGAAAATTATTGTTATTACCTATTGTATTGCTATGTTATTTTGCAGAAGCACAGAATGTAAAAATCCATGCAACTATCAAAAATTTCCCCAACGCGAGCGTGTCGCTCTTGCGCCCGATAAAAGGTTTTCGCTATGATTATTTTAAGGAAGGAGCGATAGAACCGAAAATAAAAGACGGTGCATTTGACGTTACACTAACCATTGACGATCCGGAAATCGTCAGCCTCCGTTTCTACGATACTATTAACAACGAAATGCGCGTACAGAACATGTTCCTGAAGAAAGGATATGATCTTACCCTGGGGTTCACTTACGATGATGGTAAAATGCTGCTGGAAACCAAAGGCACCGGGGCTGCAGATAACCAGTACCTGCCTGTTTCACCATACCGCAATTTCGATGTTTTTTATAAAGCGAAGGACACATTACCTGCAGCGGCATATGCATATCTGTTGGAGGAACAGCGTAGAGACAGCGCTACCATTGCCGAATACAATAAAAAAAACAAACCTTCCGCTGAATTCAGAGAAGCATGGAAATACCAGCTCAAATACCAGGTATTGAGTGATTATCACGGGTTTTCCGAAAACCATAAATTCAGTATCCAGGAAGCGTATGAAAGAAACCTGTCTGCATGGCGCGGGTTGCAGGACCGGCTATTCTCGCAGGCGAATTTATCCGAAGACAAAGCATTGGTGTCGCCTTATTACCAGAAGTTATTGAAGAATTATATTTTCCGCACAAAAGAAAGATTATGGATGGAGGCTGCAAAGAATAAGACCGCATTTCTTGCCAAATGGTATGGCGATGATTCCATACAAGCATTTAAGGAATACAGGGAAGACGTAGAGAACCGGCTGTGCCAGAAGATCATAGACAAAACCTTAACAGGAAAAGCGAAAGAATATGCATACGCTGTGATCTTTGAGAATGCCATCCATAGCAGCCTGTTAACCAATATGCCTTCTATTTATGCAGATTTTAAAGATGCGTATCCCAATAGTAAATTCAGGGTAAGGTTCGAGCCTGAATTTACTGCAATGTTTGATCGTGCAAAACACCCGCTTACTGATAAGATGGTTTTTATCCCCGAAGGAAATAAGATCAATACATGGCAAACAGTACTTGCGCAGCTAAAAGGTAAAACAGTGCTACTGGACATGTGGGGCACGTGGTGCGGTCCCTGTAGGGAAGAGATGGATAAGAATAGCGCTGCTATTAAAGAGCATTTTAAGAACAAGGGCCTCGATTATCTCTATATCGCCAATCGTGATGAAGGACAGGAAAAAAAATGGAAAGACTTGATCGCTTATTTTAACCTGGAAGGTTATCACATACTTGCCAACAGCAACCTGAATAAAGATATCATGGACACGATCAAAGGAGAGGGTTATCCTACTTATGCGATCATCCGTCGTGATGGCAGCGTTGAATTGTCAAGAGCAGGCTATCCCATGAACAGGCAGGTGCTGATCGGACAAATTGAGAATGCCCTGAAGTAAATAAAAATACCGCCAAAGATTGATGAATTATTGAAAGAAAACAAC
>JAQBNJ010000206.1 GCA_028288645.1 Sediminibacterium sp. | reverse complement strand
CTACCGCGAACAATTTGAAAAGATCATCGGCGAAGGCTGCACCTATCTTGAAATGTACAATGCCAGCGAAGGATTTTTTGCCGCGCAGGATAACTCTGATGAAGATGGCATGTTACTGTTTTTGAATCACGGGATTTTTTACGAGTTTATGCCAGTGGAAGAATATGGAAAAGCAGATCCAAAAACCATTGGACTAAAAGAAGTGGAGATCGGAAAAAATTATGCGCTCGTGATCAGTACCAATGGTGGTTTGTGGCGTTACCTCGTTGGAGATACCATTCAATTCACCAGCAAATTTCCTTTCAGGATAAAAGTAAGCGGCCGCATCAAACAATACATCAATGCTTTTGGCGAAGAAGTGATCTCTGATAATGCAGACAAAGCCATCGCCATCGCATGCCAGAAAACAGGATTGATCGTGAACGATTATACAGCGGCACCCGTTTATTTCGGGGATAATCAAAAAGGCGCACATGAATGGCTGATAGAATTTGACGAAGCCCCAGAAGCAACAGAACAGTTTGCTTATGAACTGGATTGCGCATTAAAATCTCTGAATAGCGATTATGAAGCCAAACGTTATAAAGATATTGCACTCACACTTCCCCATGTGCAGGCTTTGAAAAAAGGCGTTTTCCGCGACTGGTTAAAAAGCAAAGGGAAATTGGGCGGTCAACACAAAGTACCGCGCCTGAGCAACAACAGGAAATACCTGGAAGAGATCATTACATTTATCTAGCTACTGTTTATGAGTGAAACGAAAGAAACAAGCATCCACCGCGAGTTTGAATTAGAACGAATGATCCTTTTTAGTGATGCGGTTTTTGCGATCGCTATTACTTTACTCATTATCGAGATCAAATTCCCCGAACTTCCGGAAGATTTTAAAGTATCGCTGGATCTCTGGAAAATGTTCAAGCCAACCATTTTTGAATTCCTTGGTTTTTTTATGAGTTTCTTTTTTATCGGTGTGTCGTGGTCAAGACATCTGAAAATGTTCCGTTATTTAAAAGCATATGATAATGGTGTGATCTTTCGCAACCTGCTGAGTTTGGTTTTTATTGTTGCTTTCCCTTTTTCAGCATCAGGCCTGATACACCTGCGGCCAACTTTTATGTTCCCGATCATTATTTACCTGGCTAATATTTCGCTGATATTCGTATCCAATTTTCTGCTATCCTATTATATTTTTAAACACAAACCTTCGTTAAGCATTCCCGGCCATGAGGCAGAAAAGAAATACATTCATTTACAAAGCACTGCCATGGCGATTGCTTTTGGAGCAGGCTTCCTGGTAGTATTGTGTACGGCACTGATCACTGATTTTAACAATGAATATATTAACATCAGTCTTCAATGCATCATGTTACCGATCATACTCATGCGTGTGTGGTTAAAAAGAAAAAAGCCAAAAAAAGTGAGCGTGTTCGAACAATGATCTAAGCGGTGATCTTATGGTTATCTTCCCGCGACAGGAAGCTGGCGACCGCAACCACACTCACAAAAGAAGAAGTATAAAAAAGATAGAGATAAGGCACATCTATCAAACTGAAGAAAATGACCAGGCTCAGTTTTAAAACAGACAACGGAATATTTTGAACAGGCATCCCGAATTTCTTATTCCATCGCAAAGCGATCAGTGTTGCCAGAAATGGAACGGTGAACGAAAGAAGGATAAGCAGGTAATGCAGGCGCATGATATGATTGGGGCCGAAAATTTTTGCCCATCCCAAGCTTCCTGAAAAAACCTGCGGGGCATCCTGCCAGATGCGTTTAGCGAATTCAATATATGATCCCGGTAATACAATAAGTGAATAAACGGTCTTCCATCCAAAAGGCAATAGCAGCAATACCACGAAAAATAAAATGCCCGTAAATGCGAACCGAAATAAGTTTTTCCACTCTTTCAGGTATACAAAATATAATGCCATTGCCGGCAACCATCCCACTAACGCATACCGGCTGAATACACAGAGGGAAGCCGCAATACAGATCATCCATATATTCCGTTTCAATAACGCAACTGCCAGCAAAATATAATATAACACAACAACACCTTCTTCCGTAAATGTGAACAATCCTGCTTTTTCATCATAGAACAGCCACCAGAATAAAAGAAAGATGCAGAGAAAAAGCGGCCATGCATTTTTTCGGCGGGCATCTATGGCCCATAAAAGAATTCCCAATATGATAATGAATACCAGAACCGTTAGCCATCTCACATCAATCTGCAAAGCTTCGGGCAAACCGAAGGGCATCCACATGGCTGGTAAATAAATGGGTTTGATGCCGTTCCATATTTCGGGGATCGGATCGTACACCTGCGACCAATTGCCTGCTAAAAAACGTTGATTCATTACTTTGATGATCGGCAACATATCTGCATTGTGGTAGTCGATCGGATCATCTTTCATCCATTGGGCGCAGAAGCGGCATAGCATGAACAAAGCAATACCCATCAATAACCAGCGATACCGGTTTATATTGGATGTAAATGAAAAAACAGGATTTGAAATTGATGGTAGCGCAGGCTTCATCCACAACAAACCATACGCAATAACAAGTCCTGCCAACGTATGCAAAACACTGATCGTCGGTATGAATGACGGAATATATAATGCATAAGTAACGCAGATCGTCTCGAGCACCAGTGCCATCAAAAGGATGCGTTGTATACCTGCGGGTTGTTTCATGTGCTGCTAAATTATGATATTAAGAGCCAAAAAAAATTCGGTTAAAAAAATCACAAAGCAATCTAACTGCTATGACGGATGGATCAATTTGCTTTACTTAGAAGCATGTTACAATTCGACACTGTGCAAAAACATTACGGTAATTTTCTCGCGCTAGACATTCCCTCGTTAGCTGTTACCGATGGCGTTTACTGGTTAAAAGGTGAAAATGGTTCGGGTAAGACCAGTTTCCTGAAAATGATCGGCGGCCTGCATCCATTTACCGGCGACATCAATCTCTCCGGCACCAGCATCAAAAAGAACCGGGTATCTTTTTTACAAAAAGTAAATTATGCAGAGGCTGAACCTTTGTATCCATCATTCCTTAGTGGAAAGGATCTGGTAAAACTATACTGTCAAACAAAAAAAACCGATGAAAAGTATTCGCTTGAGTTGCTGGATCAACTGCATATTGCCGGCGCGTACACCAAACCATTGGGAACTTATTCAAGCGGCATGCTTAAAAAGCTCAGCCTTGTGCTGGCTTTTACCGGCAACCCCAAATGGATCTTGTTAGACGAACCGCTGATCACTATTGATACAAGTGCAGTGGCAGTGATCTGTTCACTCATTAATAGTTCCTGGTCGCAACAAGGCATTTCATTCATTATTACTTCACACCAGC
>JAQBNJ010000197.1 GCA_028288645.1 Sediminibacterium sp. | reverse complement strand
ATGGCGAAAGAAAAAAAAGAGAACCGGGTATTTGAAAATGAAACGGGTGTGCAGGGACAATATAAAAATTGGTTCCTTGATTATGCTTCTTATGTAATATTAGAGCGTGCTGTTCCGGCTATTGAAGATGGTTTGAAACCAGTGCAGCGCCGCATTCTTCATGCCATGAAGGAAATGGACGACGGGCGTTTTAATAAAGTGGCAAACATCATCGGTCAAAGCATGCAATACCACCCGCATGGTGATGCAAGTATCGGAGATGCGTTGGTGAACATAGGGCAGAAGGATTTATTAATCGAAACACAGGGTAACTGGGGCGATGTAAGAACAGGCGATGAAGCTGCAGCTGCGCGATATATTGAAGCGCGTTTATCAAAATTTGCATTAGAAGTTGCGTTTAATAATAAAACCACCGAATGGCAGTTAAGTTACGACGGGAGAAAAAATGAACCCGTTGTACTGCCAATGAAATTTCCTTTGCTGTTGGCGCAGGGCGCTGATGGTATTGCCGTGGGTTTATCAACCAAGATCCTCCCGCATAATTTTTGTGAACTGATAGAAGCTTCCATCAAAAGTTTGCGTGGAAGAAAATTTGAATTGTATCCCGATTTCCAGACCGCAGGAATGGTGGATGTGTCCAATTACAATGATGGCAAACGTGGCGGTAAAGTGAGGGTACGGGCGCATGTGGAAGAACTGGATAAAAAAACACTGGTTATCCGCGATGTACCCTATGGCGTTACTACTACACAGTTGATGGAGAGCATTACCAAAGCCAACGAGCAGGGTAAGATCAAGATCAAAAAAGTAATTGATGTAACGGCTGCGGAAGTTGAGATCCAGATTGATCTCGCACCGGGCATCTCACCCGATATTACGATCGATGCATTGTATGCCTTCACAGATTGTGAAGTGAGTATTTCTCCGAATGCCTGCGTGATCGTAAATGATAAACCGCAGTTCCTTACGGCACATGAACTGCTGAACGTTTCTACGGAGAACACGAAAGCATTACTGAAAAAAGAACTCGAGATCAAACTCAGTGAGCTGGAAGACAAATGGCACTACACTTCGTTGGAAAAAATATTCTTTGAAGAAAAGATCTACAAGGAGCTTGAACAGAAACACGCTACATGGGATAAAGTGATCGAAGCGATCGATAAAGCGTTCACGCCCTTCAAGAAAAGATTAAAACGTGCCATCGAACGTGAAGATATTTTAAAGCTTACAGAAAAACCGGTAAGAAGGATTTATCGTCTCGATATCAATGAACTGATCGAACAGATCAAAAGCATAGAAGAAGATATCAAACAGGTAAAATTTGATCTTGATAACCTGACCGATTTTGCCGTTGCTTATTTTGAGAACCTGCTGAAAAAATATGGCAAAAATCGTGAACGCAAGACCGAGATCAAAGAATTTGATACGATCCAGGTAAAACAGGTGGCGATCGCGAATACAAAATTATATATGAATGTTGCGGAGGGTTTTATCGGAACCAGTTTAAAGAAAGACGAGTTCCTCTGCGAATGTTCCGACTATGATGATATCATCGCATTTACCAAGGGCGGCACAATGAAAGTGGTGAAGGTCTCTGATAAAGTATTCATCGGCAAAGACATTATTCATGCTGCAGTGTTCCAGAAGAATGATGAGCGCACTACCTATAACATGATCTATCTCGATGGGAAATCGGGCGTGAGTTATGCCAAACGTTTTAATGTTACCGGCGTAACACGTGATAAGGAGTATGATCTTACCAAGGGTTCTGATAAAAGTAAAGTACATTATTTCTCTGCCAATTTAAACGGCGAAGCGGAGGCTGTAAAAATAATCCTGAGCCCGAATTGCTCCGCGCGTATCAAAGAGCTGGATTTCTATTTTGAAGAACTTGAGATCAAGGGACGGAGCAGTATGGGTAACCAGGTTACCAAGTATCCCATTAAAACGGTCAAGTTCAAAGAAGCGGGAAGAAGCACGTTGGCGGGCCGTAAATTATGGTTCGATGATAAATTCGGCCGACTGAATACAGACGAAAAGGGCCAATACCTCGGCAGTTTCGAAGACGATAAGATCATTATTTTTTATCACGATGGATCTTATGAATTAACCGATACAGAGATCACACAGCGTTTCGAGCCGGAGAAAATTTCTTTGATTGAAAAATTCGTACCCGAAAAGATCATCAGCGCCGTATATCTTGATACTGACAAACAACAATACAATATCAAGCGTTTCAAAATAGAAACCACCACGCTGAAAACCCAATTCACTTTTATCAAAGAAGGGGATGGCAACCGCCTGGAAGCTGTTACTACAGATGCAGAACCGATCCTGGTAGTACAAACCGGCCGCGGGCAACAGGTGCGGAAAGCGAAATTCAAAGTGGCAAAAATGGTTGAAGTAATGGGATGGAAAGCAGTAGGCGCCAAGCTTACAGACTATAGCAAGACCATTGAGATGGAATGGGAACAGAAGCCAAAAGATGAAAATGCACAGCCTGAATTGTTTGAATAATCCAACCATGATTGTTTATCGTATGTTATAAAAATATTTTATGGCTACACAGTATGCATTCATTACCCGCTGGCAGATCAAAGCGCCGCTTATACAAGTATGGGACGCAATTCATGATTCATTGGAATGGCCCCAATGGTGGAAGGGGGTTGTAAAAGTAAAAGAACTCGGGAAAGGCGATGCCGACGGTATCGGTGGTGTTCGCGAATATACCTGGCGCAGTATCCTGCCTTACCAGCTTGCGTTCAATATGCGTTTAACGGAACTGGAGAAATACAAACATATGAAAGGCGAAGCTTTTGGCGAACTGGAAGGCGAAGGAGAATGGTTTTTTGAAGAGAAGGATGGCATCACTTACATACAATATAACTGGACCGTATATACCAACAAAGCATGGATGAATTATCTTTCTTTCATCCTGAAACCCGCATTTAATTATAACCACGATGTGGTAATGGGTTGGGGCGCAAAAGGGTTGGCCAGGAAATTAAATGCAGAGCTGATCAGCTATAAATAAGCCAACCCGAATTACACGAATTTATTGACACGAATTACACTAATTAACACGAATTTGAAGTTTGTGCTATGCGAGTTTAATTCGTGATAAAATTCGTGTAATTCGTGTAATTCGTGTAATTCGTGTTTGAAAATTGGCGTCTAAAATTCGTGTAATTCGGGACCACTATTTCTTCCTCTTTAATCTCAAAGTAGCATTCTTACTCAGATCGCTTGTTAGAAAGATCTCATGGCGGGTTTTTCCATCGTACAAGATCAGCGCAGCGGTATTGGGCGGTATCGTTCCGAGGTTTTCGGCAAACATACTGATCTCGTTATATTCCTTATCCTGGTCCAGCTCTACCGTTAACCGGATCGCCTTATGTGAAAGTACTGAGCTGTTCAGTATTCTTTTATTATTCAGGTAAAGTGAAACTGCATCCCCATCTATCTCTCCATTGTCATACAGTTCAAGCCGTATAGTAGAGCCGGTTACTTCCAGTTCTTTTGTAAATACTTTAGAGCGTTGCGCAAACATTTCATCAACCTGTACTGCCTCGGGAACAGCAACAATGACCTTCGTCGTATCTTTTTCTATCTCTTCGGGCTCATCTTTCACTACTAATTTTGCCGTATCGGTTGAGTGCCTGAACCGGAAATTGATGGGCGGTGTAGTACGGCTATGCAGCGCATCGCTTATAAGGCCGCCCAATAAAACCGACTCTGTTTTAGATGCCATAAATATAAAATCTCCCGACATGGTACAATCGATACTGTTCTTTAAATTGGGAGAAAGATAATAGATCATTAAGAAAGGCTTCAGCGTTAGTTTGCGTGCCTGAACATCATAGTTGCCATTGACGTCGACTTTTACCAGGCTATCCATAAAATAATAATTCAATGTTCCTGAAACCGTTTTTCCTTTCTGCTTAAGGATCAGTTCAGACATATAATTATTATATTCTGCATTTGCCTGTACAATGCCAACTCCGTACCAATGTCCATCCACATTTTGTGAAAAAGAATGCGAATGCATCAATAGAAATAAAAGAATACCCGCTGCCTGTATTTTTCTGTTCATACCGCTGCAAAATATCAAAAGCTTTGCTTGCGATAGAGTGAAAGTTGCTAACATATAAACATTCCCGGCGGTCGGGACGCTCCTGCGGCCTGAACGCTTGGCATTGGTCATCAACCCCAATATCCCGTCAAAATAAACAATCGTACCTTCGCCATTCAGAACAAACAGCCTGATCGATGAATGAAGTACTGGTAGGACAATACAACACGCTAAAAGTAAGCCGCAAAGTAGATTTTGGTTTTTACCTTGATGATGGGGCCGAAGGTATTCTTTTGCCCAAACGTTTCGCCCCCCGCACGCTTCGTGTGGGCGATGAGCTCAACGTATTTGTTTACCACGATTCAGACAACCGCCTGATTGCCACCACACAAAAAGCCAAAGCCGTGGTAGGAGAGATCGTGAAGATGAAATGTGTATCAGTTACCGGTTTGGGCGCATTTTTAGACTGGGGTTTGATGAAAGACTTGTTTGTTCCCAAATCCAAACAACTAGGCGGTATGCGTGAAGGCGCGGAATACCTCGTTAAATTATACATTGATGAACAGACCGGCCGGGTAGCAGCTACGGAAAAGATCGAATCAATATTGAACAATGATGAACTGACCGTTAAAGAAAAAGACATTGTTGAATTGCTGGTCTACCGTCAATCAGAATTGGGGTATGTGATGATCATTAATAACCAGCACACAGGTTTGTTGCATAGTAACGAGATCTATACAACTTTGCACATCGGCGATAAAATGGAAGGATTCATTAAAACCATCCGCCCCGATAATAAAATTGATGTGGTGCTTGGTAAACCCGGCTACCAAAAAGTAGAGGATGAAGGTGGCAAAATACTTCGTTTGTTAAGCGAGAACAACGGCTACCTCCCTTATCATGATAAATCAGACCCGCAGGAGATCTATGATTTTTTTGGGATGAGCAAGAAGACCTTTAAAA
>JAQBNJ010000169.1 GCA_028288645.1 Sediminibacterium sp. | reverse complement strand
GAGCCATTTGTTACCTATGGTTTCCTTGCCAACCAGCGTATTGAGTGGGGTGATATTGCGGGTGTTTCTGTTGGTGTAAGAAGTGACTACTCTTCTGCATTCGGAAGCGGTGCCAACTCACAAACTTTTCCAAGGGGCGATGCCTATCTGAATATTTCCAAATTCAGATTCTGGGAAAATTCAAGCGTAGCAAATGTGATCTCTGATTTTAAATTACGCGCTGCTTATGGTGAAGCAGGTATACAGCCCGGCGCATTCCAGCGTTTCCCTGTACTGGCTGCCGCGAACGTTGGTCAGAACAGCGTATTTACTTTCCCTACTTCCAGCCCTAACCCGGGACTGGCCGTGGAACTGTCGAAGGAAACAGAATTTGGTATTGATCTCGGTTTAAATCTTTTGAAAGGATCATGGTTACGGAGTGCAAATCTGTCTCTCACATATTGGAAGAGAAATACAGACAATGCGATCTACAGGGTTGATGCTGCTCCTTCAACGGGTGTAGGTAGCGTATTGAATAATGCATTTGGTCTTGCGTCAAATGGTATCCAGGCTTCTTTGAACCTGAATGTTTTATCGAAGAAAGATTTTAGCTGGGATATGACAACCAATTTCTCCAAACAAACTTCCGAGATCAGCAGCATCAGCGGTCCGGATGTAGTGGTACTTTCTTCCGCAGGCAGTACCGGGATCACATTGAAAGCCGGCCAGAAGATCGGGCAGTTATTCGGCTTTCTTGTTTTGAAAAGTGTGGACCAGGTAGAACCAAGCACGGGCCAACCTGTTATTCCGAAAGCGCAACAGGGTAATTATGAAGTGGCAAGTAACGGTTGGGTGGTTGACAAAACAACCAAACGCCCGGTTAATACAGCGGGTCAATATTCATTCGGAGATCCAAACCCTAAGTTCAATATGAGCTTTATCAACAACTTTAGTTACAAAGGAATTGTTGGATTAAATGTTCAGTGGGATTGGGTTAACGGAAGCCATTTATACAACCAGACCAAAGAGTGGATGTATCGTGATGGTATCTCAGGCGATTACACTGTGCCTATCAATATCAGTGGAACATCACACGCATATACTGCATTCTATCGCGGTATTTACCAGGCCGGCGCCAATAACGGTACAAAAGATTATTTCTACGAAGATGCTTCTTTCTGGCGCTTACGCAATGTGTCTGCTTCTGTTGATTTTGCAAAGATCTTTAAGCTTAAAGGATTTCAGCGTTTGCAACTGGTTCTTTCAGGACGTAATCTGATTACCATCACCAAGTATACTGGTATGGATCCTGAAATCAGTTCCGGTACAGCGAACTCGTCGTTCGATCGCGGAGTAGATCACAACTCCATTCCTAACACAAGAGCCTATACCATTGGTTTGAATGTTGGATTTTAATCTTAATCTTAAAACTCAGAAGACATGAAGAACAATAAATTTTTAATAGGGATACTGGGTGTTACGTTGGGTGTCGCATCCTGTAAAAAGGATCTCGATATTTCCAACACCAACCAACCTACACCGCAAAGCGCGCAGAATGAGAACGGTGTTGTTTCATTGGCGCAGGGGTCTATTTACCGCAATGGTTTTTATGACGTGAAATATTATGATGGTGTATATGGCCGTTTCTGGCCCGGTGCCATAGGGTTCCACGAGTTGATGGGCGATGAAGTTGGCGCGGAAGCTGCCAATGCCTATATGAACCAGATCGGCTGCCCCAATAAAGTAACATTGGATAACGCAGCAGTAGTTACCAACCCAAGTGCGATCAATACACAGTATGCGTTGTTGCGCGCCGTAAACATCAATGCACAACAGGGAAGTAATCCTACTTATTACGAGTGGGCGTATATGTACAACATGATCACTGCTGCCAATTCGGTAATTGAGATCGCGAACAACACTACATTCACAGGTTCAGGCGCTTCTACTAAAAAAGCAACTGTACTGGCATGGGCCTATTGGTGGAAGGGATATGCATATGCAAGGATCGGTTCCATCTTTTATGCAGGACTGATCCAGAATGCAACCACAACTTCCGCATCTACCAATGGAAACTATGTGACCAAAGAAGCCATCATCACAGAATCAAATGCAAATTTTGATAAAGCCGCCACGCAATTGGCTGCGGCAACTTCTGCTACTGATTATGCAACTACTTTGGGTAACCTGATCCCATCGTTCCTGCAGAAAGGTAAGGGCGGTATTTTAACAACAGCTATGTGGCTGCGTAACATCAATACGATGAAAGCGCGGAACATACTGGTAAATACCACCAAGTCTGCTATGACCGCCACGTTGTGGACCAGCCTTCTTACATTGGTTAACAATGGTATTACTTCAACCGACCTGATCTTCACCGCGCGTACAGATGCCAATGGTGATTTTCTTGGAAGCGGAGGCAGTGTTGCAGACAAGATACAATCTACCGGATCGGCCACTGGTACTTATAAATTAAGTGAGCGCTGGGTACAGGAATTTAAAACAGGTGATAAAAGAAAAGATAACAACGTTCGTACACTTAGCGCAGTAGGTATTTTTAATACTGACCGTGGTAATGTATTCAACACCCGTTACAGTCTTACAAACGGTGGTAGCGGTTTGGCAGGAGTAATTACTTATGCCAATACAAATGCCGGCGCCAACGAGATCACTTTAGCAGGAACCTACGAAGAGAATGAACTGATGAAAGCCGAAGCGCTGATCCAGACAGGACAGATCGATCTGGGTGTTCAATCTGTAGATAAAGTAAGAACATATCAGGGTGCAGGACTTGCCGCTACAGGAAACGGTTTATCACAAGCCGCAGCTTATGAAGAATTAAGACGTGAAAGAAGGATCGCACTTGCTTTCAAAGGGCTTTCTTTTTATGACGCGCGCCGCTGGGAGATCATTGCTCCCGATAAATCACGTACAGGATGCGTGGTACTTTCTTCAACCGGTGTGGTAAGCACAAACGCAACCATTGTTTACGGATACCTTGATTATTGGGATGTTCCGGATAATGAACTTGCTTACAATCCTGCAGCATCAGGATCTGCGCCGGTTAAGAATCCAAAATAATCGTTATATCATAGAACCTTTTCACAACAGGGCCCGGTAACGGGCCCTGTTGCTTTACTATAAACTTGTGCTACCTTTAAGTAGATTAAATTGGTCATCATGAAACAGCTACTTTTTCAATTGTTTATGATGTTGTGTATTGCTCATGTATTTGCACAACCTGCTACTGTTCCGCTGGGTTTGGGTGCAAATGACAAGTTTTCACAAAATTTTAAAACCAACTGGTCCGACCAGGTATCGGTCACGGATGTAAATGGACGGCCGATCACAAACAAATATCCCGATGTGAACGGAACACCGTTTTTCGATGAGAACTATAAGTATGCTATCATTACTTTAGTGCGGGGCCGAGTAATCAGTAAAGTGAAAACACGGATTGACCTGGTATCAAATGAAACACATTTTATTTCTGTGAATGGTGTAGAGGCTTTTTTAGAAAGAGGTACGGTCAGGGAAATTTCTTATGACGACACAACTGAGGCAGGCATCATTCACTATACATTTAAAACCGGGTTTCCATCCTTTGATAAACAAACGCCGGATAATTTTTATCTCGTGCTTGCAGAAGGGCGTTCTGGCATGCTGAAGTCGATCAGCAAAAAGGTAACCACACGTAAGAATGATCTTTCCAATGAGACCATTAAAGAATTTGAAACCTACGAGGATTATTTTTTTTATGTAAAAGGCGAAATGAAGCGGTGGAAAAAAGATAAAGACTTTGTGCTTGCTGAAATGACAGATAAAAAAGTGGAGGTTGATCAATTCATTACAACCAATAAAACAAACTTCAGGAATGCGGAGAGTGTTGCGAAGCTG
>JAQBNJ010000148.1 GCA_028288645.1 Sediminibacterium sp. | reverse complement strand
AGAGTGGTAATAAAAGAGCGAACACTTTTTTGGCAATTGTGATATTTGGAATAACAGTTAGAGTTGCCAAATCAATAATCGGCTATTATATACCATTGGTAGCCTGGCAACGAAATATCGGAATTTCGGGGATATTCCTTGCAGGGCCTTTCCTGTGGTTTTATGGGATGATGCTCCTTGGTAAATCGAGATCTGTTTCAAAATTGCATTACCTGCATCTGCTGCCTTTTGCAATTTTCGTGATATTGCTGTTCGTTATTCCAAGCGATGGCAAATTTTCAAATTTCTGGAACTATGGGATCGTAACTTTTCATTTGCTGATCTATTTGACACTGGCCTGGATCTTACTGTTTCAAAACCGTAAGGAAACACCGAAAATTTCTTTTACCTGGTATAAGAACATACTTAGTGGCGTTACCGTAATTTGGTTTTATTACCTCTGCAATTTCCTGAATATTACACCTTACTATGTTGCGGGTCCCATTTTTTATACTTTCCTTATTTATGCCCTGTCTTACCTGTTCCTAAACCGCCAGAACCTGGGTGTAGAAAAATATAGCAGATCATCTTTAGAAAAATCAACCTCAAAAGAGATATTCCAAAAACTTACCACTTTTTTCCGGGACCAAAATATTTCGCGGGAGCCTAACATTACGTTACAGAAAATTGCAGAAAAACTTGAAATGAGTCCAAGAATTGTTTCCCAGGTGATAAATGAGAACAGCGGGCAGAATTTTAATGATTTTGTAAACCAGTACCGTATTGAAAATGCCCAGCTAATGTTGCGCGATCCAAAGTATGCAAATGAAAAAATTGCCACCATTGGTTTTGAAGCAGGATTCGGCACCGTAACTTCTTTTAATGTAGCGTTTAAGAATAAAACCGGGGTTACTCCTTCCGAGTATCGAAAAAAACACCTTACAGACTGATTTTCGTTATAAGAAACGCGTTTCTTTTACAGTTATTCATGCTTTTTAACGGAATATGATTCCTCGTTCTTGAATTTTGTACCGATCAACTCCCGGAAGCATTGCATGCCGGAATTTTTCTAACCCAAATATTTGACAGAATGAACAGACATGAGTCTTTACAAAAAACGACTGGTGGATTACTCGTTTTGGGCACCGTACCTAAACCTGGATTTTCTCAACAACAACAGGAACCGGTTCCCTTAGAAATGAAATTGGTAAAAGACTTTGTGGTGGCAGGACATAAAGATCTGCCACTCGTTAAAGAAATGCTGAATGAGCGTCCCAACCTGATCTACAGCAGTTACGATTGGGGCAGTGGTGATTTTGAAAATGCTATTGAAGGTGCCGGGCACATGGGCAACAAAGAGATCGCCAATTTTCTTGTTTCAAAGGGGGCAAGGGCCAGCCTGTTTGTACTAACCATGTTAGGTAAAACCAGTTTGGTAAAGCCTGTTTTAGAAACCTATCCCGAACTCATTTTTGCGAAAGGCCCCCATGGGTTTACACTACTGCACCACGCAAGAAAAGGAGAGGCAAAAGAACTGGAAGATTACCTGTTGGAAAAAGGCTTAAAGGACACCTTTATCAAGATCAAATAAAGCAGTGCCAGCCGCGTCACACATCTGACAATGCAAAGGGTCGAAATACAAAAGAAATAGCAAGGGGCCATTTTGCCTTCCACTGAAACCGGATTGGGCGGCAGAATATCAATCCTTCTTTTGTATATTTATTCCTCCCGGAATGAATGGAACAGTTCTATGTCTAAGAGACAAATTATAAACCTTGCTGTAGGCAATCAATTTCACTTCATGAGAAATTTCGTCTTCCTTTTAAGCTTCCTGTTTGTTCAATTCGTTTCAGCCCAATCATCCGCGATACTGGCTGCCAGGAACTACGCAACTAAAAATGCCGACGCCATTATTAAGGAATTTACTGAATTTTTGTCCTTACCCAATGTAGCCGCAGATCCCGCCGGCCAGCAAAAGAATGCCGCGTTTATTATGGCGATGATGAACAAACGGGGCATTCAAAAAGTTCAACTGCTACATCCTTCTACAGCAGGCGCCGTTCCGGCGGTATATGGAGAAGTGATGGTACCAGGCGCAAAACAAACGCTGATTTTTTATGCGCATTATGATGGACAACCTGTTAATCCCACTCAATGGGCAAAGGGGCTTGATCCGTTTCAACCAAAATTATTTTCAAATTCCATTGATAAGGACGGGATCAATATTCTTTTTCCTGCTGATGGAAATTATCTCAACGAATGGAGAATATATGCCCGCGGTGCATCTGATGATAAAGCAGGTGTTGCCGCCATCCTGAATGCATACGATGCCATCACTAAAAACGGCATGGCTCCCGGCTGCAATCTTAAATTTTTCTTCGAGGGTGAAGAAGAAGCCGGTTCTACACACCTTAATGAGATCCTGGAAAAATACAAATCCATACTGCAATCTGACCTGTGGATCATTTGTGATGGCCCTGTACATCAATCAGGACAAAAACAAATCGTATTCGGCGTTCGGGGTGATACACATCTTGACCTTACTGTGTATGCTTCAAAACGTCCACTGCACAGCGGCCATTATGGCAACTGGGCCCCAAACCCTGCTATGATGCTGGTAAAACTCTTAGGTTCGATGAAAGATGACAACGGACGGGTGACCATCAAAGGATTTTATGATGATGTAACACCTTTAACTCCCTCAGAAAAGAAAGCGTTGAATGAAGTGCCTTCTGTAGATGAACAAATGAAAAAAGAACTGGGAATAAGCGCCGTTGAAATGCGGGGCGTAACCTTGAGTGAAGCTATCAACCAGCCTTCTTTAAACATCAATGGCATACAAAGCGGCAACGTTGGCAAGATGGCTTCCAATCAGATACCGACCTATGCTACGGCTGTGCTTGATCTGAGGTTGGTATTGGGCAACGACTGGAAAAGACAGCAACAAAAAGTGATCGATCATATAAAAGCACAGGGCTATTATATCACAAACAATGAGCCTGCCGATGAGGAGAGAAACAAATATGCAAAGATCATCAAAGTAATAGCCGGACAGGATGGGATCAATGCACAACGTACCTCTATGGACCTGCCCATCATAAAAAAAGTGATCGCAGCTGTCACAACTACTTCGAAAAATCAATTGGTATTACAACCAACGATGGGTGGCAGCCTCCCTCTTTTTTTGTTTGAGAAATACCTCAATGCAAAAACCGTTACAGTTCCTATCGCCAACCATGATAATAACCAGCATGCAGAAAATGAAAATATCCGTATCGGTAATTTGTTTGATGGAATAGAAACTATGGTATCATTGATGCTGATCAAGTGATTTGTTTGATAGACAGTTTCACCTTTTGAAGCCTTCACTTCCATAAAAATATTATGGAATTTAGCCTACCTATTCTTGCCATGGCACCCTGTAATTTAATGCAGCAGTAGTACCACAGGTTACATCAACTGTAACACCTGTGATTTTTCCGGCAAGATCAGATACCAGGAATACAGCGGTATTGGCAATATCAGCCATCAGGGGTAATTTTTTCAGCATCGTATCTGCCGCCACACCCCGGAGTACAGGTGCCATCAATTCCGGATCGCGCTCGATTACTTCTTTGAATATCCTTGCAACAGCACCGCCTAAAGAGCCACCGGCCCATATATCACTGCATTTTTGTTTTGAAGGATCATTATATTTCGTTTTTATATTGAAGATGTTTTTATAGCTCGATGGCAAGCCGCTATACAAACGTATTATTAAACAAGGTTCCAGGGAGGGTCAGCCAGGACAAATACAGGACTGAAACAGCAATATTCTTCCTTATCATGACCCGTTCCTTGCAAATCTTAGATAATTTAAGGAAATTTGAACAATACAATCCCCCGCCACAATGCGCAACCCACAAAAATACTATTGCTCACAGGCTGCATTAATTGCCAACACTGTATCTAACAGTAACATTAAAAAAGACAACCCCATGAAATTTTCTACCCTCTTTGTTACAGCCGCCCTTCTTGTATCCTTTTCAGCCTGCGTAAAAGATGCCGGCACAGGCAGTGGAAGCATTAGTTTTCAGTTGAAAGCAGCCGTTTCTCCCGTTAATGGCGCTGCTATTACCTGGACGATCGGCTCAGCTGGTGTAACAAGTGCGAAGATCCAGGCAAAAAAGAACGACAGCACATCCTTTGAGTTGAAATCTGAACCCAATGCACAGGTGGACCTTTTTGGTGCAGTCAGCATCACCAATATTGCAATTCCAACCGGTACTTTCCGGAATGTTGAGTTCAGATCGGAACTGGCGTCGTTCAGTAATAAGGCTTCGCTTCGCCTCGAGGGCAACTATACCGCCGGTGGTGTTACAACGCCTATTGTTTTTGAGGTAGGCGGCGCACTCACTATCAAATCAAAAAGAGACAGCATTGTTATTGCCGCCAATGGCAACTATACGGCCCTTACAACAATAGGATTGGTCACGCTCACCCAGGATGTAACCGAAGCGGACCTGAAAGCCGCAGACCGCACATCAGGAAAGATCATTATTTCCTCAACTACTAATGTAGCAGTATACAATAAGATGGTTGCCAACCTGGCAAAAACACAGGTTGTTGAGTTTCATTAAAATATAAAAGCAAGCGATCGGAACATTCATAAGCGCTCACCCGTTGGTGGGCGTTTTTTATGGTGCAATGCCAGCCATTAGCCTACCGATACATCAATACAAGTTTTGTATATTTATCCGGGCTATAAGATCATCGCCATTGCTGCTATCGCATCCTTACAACTATTACACACAATGAATATTGAAGAGATACAAACCCTTTGCCGCACAATGCCGGGTGTTACAGAAGATATTAAATGGGAACATGACCTGGTGTTTTCCATTGGCGGAAAAATGTTTTGCGTGGTAGGACTGGAGCAATCACCTACCAGCGCTTCCTTTAAAGTAAAAGATGAAGAATTTGAAGAGATCTGTAACTGGCCCGGCTTTAAACCCGCACCTTATGTTGCCAAATACAAATGGGTATGGATTGAAGATATCAATAAAATGAAGAAATCAGACTGGAAAAAATACCTGACCCAATCTTATGAGCTGGTGAAAGATAAACTGTCAAATAAATTAAAAAAGCAATTGGGGCTTGATTGATTTTTTAAACTACCGAAATGATCCAATTAATAAGAACCAATTCTGAAAACAAATATTTTATTGAACTCGTGAAAGAGCTCGATGCCGACCTGGCACAAAGAGATGGAAACGACCATGCTTTCTATGCGCAATTCAACAAGATCAATAAGATCAATTTTGCCATTGTTGCGTATGAAGATCAGGTAGCGGTGGGTTGCGGGGCAATTAAAGAATACGAGGCAGGAACGATGGAAGTAAAGCGGATGTATGTACGGCCGGCACACCGGGGCAAAGGCATCGCCGTAAAAATATTAGCTGCATTGGAAGAATGGACCGGTGAAATGGGTTTTACAAAATGCATATTGGAAACAGGTAAAAAGCAACCCGAAGCGATCAATCTCTATTCAAATAACGGCTACCACTCAATTCCCAATTATGGCCAGTATGCAAATGTGGAGAATAGTGTTTGTTTTGAAAAAGAGATCAAATATTAAAATTAAAATTAAAAAATGAGAAAAATATTTTCCGCTTTACTGCTAACACTGATCATAGTGCATGTTACCGGGCAAACAGAATCCGACATGTATAAAACAATTACCGGCAGGTTTCAATCGAACTACAATAGTGGTAATTATGATTCGATATTTAATATGTTTTCGCCTGATATGCAAAAAGCCTTACCCATTGACCAGACCATTCAACTCTGTAAAGGGCTTAAAACACAGGCGGGAAAGATCATAAAAATGCAATTCATCAGGTATTCAAATGGAACGGTAGCCACTTACAAGACAAACTTTGAGCTGGCATTGATCGCTTTAAATATTTCTATTGATGGCAATTCAAAAATCGACGGGCTGTTCGTAAAACCTTATGTTGAGGAAAACCAGCCGAAACCTGAACGTAATTCAGTCAAATTGATCCTTCCATTTAAAGACGAGTGGACCGTGGTTTGGGGAGGCGATACAAAAGAGCTGAACTATCACGTGACAGCACAGTCGCAGAAAAATGCTTTTGATATTTTAATAAAGGACGCAAATGGGAAAACGTATAAAACCGATGGCAAAACAAATGAAGACTACTATGCATTTGGAAAAGAATTGATCGCCCCCTGTGATGGCGAGATCGTACTGGTTGTTGATGGCGTTAAAGATAATATCGTTGGACAAATGAACACCTTTGATCTCGGAGGCAATACGGTTATCATAAAAGCCGCAAACAATGAATACCTTGTTTTTTGTCATTTTAAACACCAGTCGATCGCAGTAAAAGAAGGACAAAAAATTAAACAGGGCCAATTGTTGGGACTTTGCGGAAATACAGGCAATTCATCTGAGCCGCATTTACATTTTCATATTCAGAACATTGAGGATGTCAATAACGCAACCGGCGTAAAATGTTATTTTGATAATTTGCTGGTAAACGGGCAGGCTAAGCATGATTATTCGCCCATTCAGAAAGATAAAATAAAGAACAACTGATATTCGGTTGTATGAATGATCAAAACAATGCAAACAAAACTTAGCGCTAAGGACTTTCTCACAAAACTAAAACCACTCCAGGTTACTGCAGGCATCCGCATGGCTGAACTTTTTTCGCTTGCAAAATCTTTTACACAAATGCAATTGCAGGAGATCGAAAAATTATTAGA
>JAQBNJ010000141.1 GCA_028288645.1 Sediminibacterium sp. | reverse complement strand
TGGCAATAGAAAAAGATTCAGACAAAAGATACGCGGGACAACGAAGTTGGGATTTTGATGTAAAAAGACAGGGATACCGCTACCATATGAGTAACCTTTTTGCGGCAATAGGTCGTACACAATTAACCCGGCTCGATAATGAATTTGGCCCCAAACGAACCGTTTTATCTGAGCGGTATCGCAGCAATTTAAAAGGTCAAAAAGGGATAAGATTTCAAAAGTTACCGTTGAACGCGGAGATCATACCACATATTTTTCCGATTCTTATCGCCGATGGGAAAAGAGATAGCCTACGTGAACTTCTTCAACAGAATAATGTGCAAACCGGGATACATTATAAACCAAACCATTTGCTTGGTTTTTATGGAGGAGGAAATGAATCATTACCTGTAACAGAAGCAATTTACAATGAAATAATAAGTTTACCGCTGCACCCCGAACTCGAACTTTCAGATGTTGATCTTATCAGTTCACTCATTATTGAACATCTTACTTAAAAGAGTTTTTCAGAAGGAAATTATAATTAACAAGACAATGAAAACAATAATTTTAGCAGGTGGATTGGGAACCAGGTTGAGTGAAGAAACCACTCTCCGGCCCAAGCCCATGGTGGAAATAGGCGGTATGCCTATTCTCTGGCATATCATGAAAACGTATTCGGCTTATGGCTACAATGACTTTATAGTCGCGCTTGGCTATAAAGGAGATGTAATTAAAGAGTTCTTCCTGAATTATAAATTACATAAAAGCGATATGGTCATCGACCTTCTGTCGGGCAATACCAAATTTGAAAATGACCTGTCAGAAAACTGGACCGTTCGTTTGAATGATACAGGCGCCGGTAGCATGACAGGTGGAAGGCTCTTCAACCTGAAACACCTGTTCAAACCAGGAGATACTTTTATGGTAACCTATGGCGATGGCGTTGCTGATATCGATATAAACAAGCTGGTAGCTTTTCATAAATCGCATGG
Organism: Sediminibacterium sp.; assembly: GCA_028288645.1. GTDB lineage: Bacteria > Bacteroidota > Bacteroidia > Chitinophagales > Chitinophagaceae > Sediminibacterium. Next base: position 2,201 of record JAQBNJ010000141.1, on the reverse strand, counting down.
GAAACTGGCAACGCTATCTGCTGTTCGTCCGCCTGCAAGATTTGGTTCAATCCTGGCCGACAATGCCGGCCATATACTTGAGTTCAAAGAAAAACCACAGATCGGGGAAGGCTGGATAAATGGCGGTTATTTTGTTTTCAATTATGAAGTGCTTAATTATTTAGATGGAGAGCAAACGATCCTTGAACGGGAACCATTAGAAAAGCTCGCTTCGGAAAATCAACTGGTGGCCTATGAACACGACGGTTTTTGGCATTGCATGGATACAATAAGAGATAAGGATAATTTAAATGAAATCTGGGCAAGCGGTAAAGCACCCTGGAAAAAATGGTAATCAATTATGTTTAACAACATCTACAGAAACAAAAAAGTATTGGTAACCGGCCACACCGGCTTTAAAGGGTCCTGGCTTATAACCTGGCTAAAATACCTCGGCGCAGATATTGCCGGTTATTCGAACGGTATACCAACATCGCCTTCACATTTTGAAGAGCTGAAAATTGAAAATAGCATCAGGCATTTTGTCGGAGACATTCGCTCGTATGAGTCTTTATACCAGGTATGTAAAGAATTTGAGCCCGAATTTATATTTCACCTCGCAGCGCAGCCATTGGTTCGCGAATCTTATTACAATCCACGTGAAACCTTCGAAGTAAACATGACCGGTACTTTAAATGTGCTGGAAGTGATCAGGAACATGAGTACCATCGTTAAAGTGGGTGTGATCATCACAAGCGATAAATGTTATGATAATGTTGAGTGGATATACGGCTACAGAGAAAATGACAGGTTGGGCGGTGAAGATCCTTACAGCGGATCTAAAGGCGCTGCAGAACTGATCGCGAAATCTTACATACATTCCTTTTTCAGGGAAGGGTTTCCAAATATTGTAACCACAAGAGCCGGAAATGTGATAGGTGGGGGAGACTGGGCAAAAGATAGGATCGTGCCGGATATTGTTAGACAGTGGTCTGATAACAAAGCAGTGGATATCCGTAGCCCTAACAGCACCAGACCATGGCAGCATGTGTTGGAACCATTAAGCGGTTACCTGTGTTTAGGCGCCGAATTATACACTGCTGATTCTGAACACCGGAGCCAGGCATATAATTTTGGTCCTGATGCAAAAATCAATAAAACCGTAGGTGAATTGATAGATGAATTGCAAAAGTACTGGGTGTCTTCACCCGGATGGAACAATAAGCAAACCGATGATCAGAAAAGGGAATCTGTTTTATTAAAACTTTCATGCGAAAAAGCAAACATCCAATTGGGCTGGTTCCCTGTTTTAACGTTTGAGGAAACGGTTCAGTTCACATCAAGTTGGTACGAGAATTTTTATAGCAAAACAGCGGCTACAGAACAGTTTACCGTAAAGCAAATTGAAGCGTATTGTTCAAAAGCCCAAAAACTCAAGATACGCTGGTCGTTATAAGTCGGGAATGCTCTATGGAAAACGAACAAATCATACAACCGCGCATCGATGGCCTGGCACTGTACAAATTAAAACAGATCGGGGATGAACGTGGTGCAGTATACCATTTTTTTAGAAAGGATGCAAATTCGTTCAATGGATTTGGAGAGGTTTATTTTTCAAGGATCAATGAAAACATTGTAAAAGGCTGGAAATATCACAAAACAATATTTCAAAATTTTTGTGTGCCCTTTGGTGCAGTTAAAATTGTTGTTTTTGATGATCGTGTTAACTCAAAAACAAAGGGTTTGATAGATGTGATACTTCTTGATGATGACGTCAACTATCGTCTGCTGACGATGCCTCCCCGGTTGTGGTATTCATTTCAATGCGTTTCTAAAGACTTCGCTTTGTTAGGGAACGTTATTAATGATATTCATCAACCTTCTGAATCAAATACCCTTCCTATTGATACCAAAGAAATACCTTATGAGTGGAGTTAGCAACCTAGGAATGCCGATGGTAAGCGTAATATTGAATTGCTACAATGGCGCTGAATTTTTGAGAGAAGCGATCGATTCGGTTTATGCGCAAACTTATCAGAATTGGGAACTGATATTTTGGGACAATCGGTCGACTGATAACAGCAAAGACATCGCTTTAAGCTATGATAGCCGGGTTAAATATCATCTTGCCGAAACAAATACCTCTCTTGGCGCAGCAAGGAATCTTGCCATTTCGAAAGCTGCAGGTGATTATATTGCGATCATTGATTGTGACGATATCT
>JAQBNJ010000091.1 GCA_028288645.1 Sediminibacterium sp. | reverse complement strand
AAACTTTCTTGCGTCGCACACTTATGCTTCCATTTCTCTACTCAACATCTCCCCGCGAAACCTCTGCTCCGCTGCGACTCTGCGGTGAATAGAACCCCGCATGTAAATCTACCTCCGTTTTACGAGAACCCTTTCACCGCAGAGCCGCAGAGAAACAGAGTTGCCGCAGAGGAGGTATACAAATATATGAGTGTCTACTCTCAACCATCCTGCTTCATATGCTCCGCCGTAGCCGCCAATGTATCATAAAACTCCTGCCCATATTTCCTGATCAACGAATCTTTCAGAAAAATATAAACGGGTACTTTCAGCTTTTTTCCCAAACTACACGCAGCGGCACAAAGGTCTTCCCTCGGTTCATAATTCACATACTCAATGTCAGGGTCACGTTTACTCTTCTGGATCTTGATCGGGAACAAGTGACAGCTCAGTGGTTTTTTCCAACCCAGTTTGCCATCATTATATGCCTGTTCTATCCCGCATTTGATAATGCCCATTTCATCATGGTAACCATATGCGCAAATGGCGCCGTTGATGGTTGGTGTTACCCAACCGAATTCTTTGTCGTAAATATATTTCCCCTGGCGCTCTATTTCTTTCAGTCCTTGTTTTGAGAGATAGGGTTTTATTACCTCAAAGTTTTTTTTCAATTCTTCCAGTTCCCATTTTTCCATAGGCGCGCCTGCATCGCCATCTTCGCAGCAGCCGCCCTTGCATTTGTTCAGGTCGCAAACAAATTGTTCTTCCAGTACCTGGTCGCTGATGAGTTTATTGTCTATTGCTATCATTGTCTTTTTTTTGTCCATGTTCCATAGTCAATGGTCCATGGTAATCCCGAATTGCCATGGGCCATCAACTATGGAACATGGACCGATCTATTTTAATTCTTCCACTTAAACGTATTGATCAAATGCTTCATATCCTCCAGCAAAAACCTGTTCACTATTCCCAAAGAATCTTCATTAGGTGTTGCATCAAAATACAAAGCGCCGCGTAAAAAATGCTTGGTTGTATCAGTCAAAAAAAACTGGTTGGCTGTTGCCACATCACCACCTACGGTAAATAATACACCATGCACACTGTTCGGTGTTGCAATGGCAGTATCTTCTATCGAATAGGCTTTCGCTGTATGCTTACCTGTTAAAGTAAATGCATGTTTGATGAGCGTATCAAATTTATTCTTCCCAATCTCTTTATAACTCACATAGATCCTTCCTGCAAATTGTGGAAAATCAACATTGATCCACCAGGGATTCTCAGTTGCCTCACCAAAAAAAGTACTGTCTTTTACCACTTTCGCGTACACAGGATATTCAAAAGAATAGGGATAACCCGGCTGGTCAAATAGTTGGTATTTTTTTTCGGGGAAATCGATCCTGTAATAGCCTGTTGGCTTCGGCGTGTAGCTGCTGTTGCAGGAGGAGACCATGGTCAATAGTCCATAGACCATAGCTGTTACCATGAATACAAAAAACCTGTTATTGATCACAGATCCCTTACTATGGACCATGGACCATGGACTAACTAACTTCCTCATACTTCTTCTTGTGGCTTGATCGTAACTTTTACTTTCTGTATCCTATTCTTTTCAACTTCCAATACGGTAAATTCAAAATCGCCGGCGGTAACTACTTTCAATGGCTTAGGTATTTCTCCTGCCAGTTCAAGAACCAGCCCGGCCAATGAATCGCTGTCGCCTTTTACCGAATCAAATATATCTGCAGGAAGTTCCATGATCTTGCATACATCATTGATCATCGTTCTTCCTTCAAAAATATAATTGAACTCATCTAATTTTTTGTAGTCCGATTCTTCCTCGTCAAACTCATCCTTGATCTCACCGATCACTTCTTCAAGAATATCTTCCAATGTTACAATACCGCTGGTACCACCAAACTCATCCACCACCATCGCAAAGTGAATTCTCTTCGATTGGAATTCTTTTAGCAAGTCCTCGATAAATTTCTGTTCATGTACAAAATAGGGTTGCCGCAATAATGCGCGCCAGTTAAAATTATCGGGCTCGTGCAGGTAAGCGATCAGGTCCTTGGTATGTATCATGCCTGTTACATTATCAAGGTCCTCTTTGTATACCGGTAAGCGGCTGTAATTGAGGTCGCGCACTGTAGCTACCAACTCACCAAAAGAAGTTTCCTCATCAACACCATGTACATCAACCCTTGTTTTCATGATCTGCTTCACAGTAATATTGCCAAACTTCACAATCCCTTTCAGAATATTTTTTTCATTCTCCGACGCGGTATTCTTTGTAGTAAGATCAATTGCATGGTCCAGTTCTTCCAGGCTATAAGAATTATTGGCACGGTTGGCCAATTTCTTTTCAACCACATCTGAATATTTTACTAAGCGCTTACTCAGTCCGGCAAACAAATACGATACGCCCTGAACAATGCCGCCAAAGTCTTTCGCAAAACGGATATTGTTTTGTGTGGCCAATACTTTCGGCATCACTTCGCCAAACAATACCAGTAAAAAAGAAACCACTATCACTTTGATAATAAATTCTACCCATGCCGCCTCAGTTCCAAAATTGATCATATCATCGATCAGAAGATTTGATATAATGATAATGGAGATATTGATAAAACTATTAGCTATCAGTAAAGAGGCAAGTAAGGTTTTGGGTTCTTCCAGGAGGTCAACAATGCGTTTATAAGGCGGTTGCTGTTTTGATTTAAGGTTATTGATATCCTTATAGGTAAGCGAAAAGAAAGCCACTTCAGACCCGGATAAAACAAAAGAGAGAAACAACAATACGAACAACACCATTACCAATACAGTAGTACCCTGCGCCTCTATGGCTGATAATAAAACAGGGCTGAACAACGACTGCAAAACCGGGTGATGATCCAAAGCAACAATTTTTAATGAAAGATCCGGATGAACGGGGTTTTGCATGATCCCGGTATCCTGTTTGGCAAAAGTATTGTTTTTGTAGCGGTGTACCGGTATGATCAGAATGGTAAACTTTCCCCCGGATCTGTTAAAGGTGGAATATCATCGCCGGGATATCCTTCCAGGGAATCACCCGGGCCATGACCGCCATGCCCATCACCGCGTTTGTCTAACATGATCAGGTTATCACCCACAACCTCTGTTGCAAATTTTTTATTGCCTTCTTTGTCTTCCCAGCTACGCGTACGTAAACGCCCTTCTATATAAATAAGGCTGCCCTTATGCAGGTATTTCTGCGCCAGTTCGGCCAGGCCCCTCCATAATACTACGGTATGCCACTCTGTTTGCGAGATCAGTTTGCCGGAGCGGTCCTTATAAGTTTCCGTGGTGGCCAAAGGAAATTTTGCTACCGCGATATTTCCTTCCAGGTGTTGTACATCCGGGTCTTTTCCCAAATTGCCGATAAGCATTACTCTGTTAACTCCTCTCATACGATAGGTTTTAATTTCGTCAAGGTTGAATCCCTCTTAAAATTAACTTTTTTTGAGAAATAAAAGAAGGAAAAGCGTTTGGGGTTTGTAGTTTGGGGTTTGGGGTTGAGTGGCCGTATGCCGAAGCTTACCTTTAATACTAAACACCCGCTTCAAGGAAGGCTGTAATGAATTTGGGGAAAGGGAGTTTACGCAGTTTACTTATCAGTTCCCATTTGTATTTATGAAGGAAGGGAGGAATGGTTTTCAACTCAACCCTGATGAATTGTCCTTTGATCTGCTGGTGGGTTAGCTGCTGCACCATTACCGGCGATAACTGCTTTACGGTTGCTTTACGGATGCCGATCTGGTCTTTCAGCCAGGCTGTCACAATTGTTTCATCCCATTTTACCTGTTCATCGGTTTCCAAAAGATAGAATTCGTTGAGGTTTTGCCAGATATCTTTCCCGGTACGAAGATGTACAAGAATCTTTCCATCGAACTCGAACAGGAAATAATAAAACCAGCGATGTTTGCGCAGCAGGGTTTTTTCTTTAATGGGTAGTTGGTTAACTTTTCCTTCCTTGTAAGCAATGCAGTGCTTCTGAAGCGGACAACTACTGCACACCGGCGCAAAAGGTTTGCAAATGGTGGCGCCAAAATCCATGATGGCCTGGTTATACAGACCCGCTTCTTTTTTAGCAAGCACTTTGGCGGCCAGTTCTGTAAAAATATTTTTTCCTTTGGCAGAATCGATCGCTTCTTCTATTCCGAAAAAACGCGACAGCACCCGGAACACATTACCATCTACTACTGCATAGGGTAAATTATATGCGAAGGAAGCAATAGCAGCCGCTGTATAGGGTCCAACGCCTTTCAATTCGAGTATATCTTCATATTGATCCGGAAATATACCCTTCCGCTCCTTTACAATCTGGCGGGCGGTAAATAATAGGTTCTTGCAACGGTTATAATAGCCAAGCCCCTCCCATAATTTAAACACTTCCTGGTCCTTTGCCCCGGCGAGGCGGCCGATGGTAGGATATTTTTTAATAAAATTAGTATAGTACTGCCAGCCCTGTGCCACCCTGGTCTGCTGCAGGATCACTTCGCTTAACCAGATCTTATAGGGGTCCTTTTCTCCTTTCCATGGCATCTCACGGGTATTGTGCTGTTTATGCCATTTCATGAGTATTTCGGTGAATTTTTCCATTGCTGCCAGCAAATATTCAACAAAAACAACAGTTATCCGGTTTAAAATTGTACTATTATATAGCTATTAATAAGTATATATTTACGTGCATTTGAAATGTGAGCCGGCTGAAACCTTTTATCTATCAATAAGTAACGCCTATAATATTTACGCTATCTTTCTTGCATTATTCAATCTTTTTAACTTATTTTAATCTCTTCTATCGCTTAAACCCATAAATAAAATGAGAAAATCTGATCTCATCAACCAGATCTCCGACAAAACCGGTATTCCCAAAGTGGATGTATTGGTTACTTTGGAAACCATGTTCAAGGAAGTAAAAGAAAGCCTTTCCAACGGGCAGAATATTTATATCCGTGGCTTTGGCAGCTTTATTACCAAGAAAAGAGCCGCTAAAATCGGGCGAAACATTAAAAAGAATGTAGCCGTTGAAATTCCCGAACACTTTATTCCCGCTTTTAAACCCGCGAAAGAATTTGTTAGCGAAGTGAAAAGCAAACGCAAGCCTGAGTAACTTTGCGCAAAAGTGATCCCGGAGTGAAAAAACAGCAATTTTTATTAGTCAGTCTTGCCTTAGCCGTATTTGTCCTGCTATATTTCTTTGGTAAAACCACCCCCCCGAAAAAAGATATACCCGCCGCGGCGGACGTGGAACATTCTGAACATCAATCGCTTAAGTTTGAAGATCTCCTGGCAAAAGCCAAGGAGAATATCACGCCGGCCCAAAACCAGCGCTTGCTTCAACTCGAAAATTCAGTGGTTCGCGGCGATGTAAAAGAGCAGCAATTACATGTTTATCACCAGCTGGCGCGCTTCTGGGGCGATTCGGCGCATGTCTTCGAACCCTATGCTTATTACAACGCAGAAGCCGCGAAGTTGGAAAATTCTGAAAAAAGCCTCACCTTTGCCGCCCATCGGTTTTTAGACAGGCTGATGGACGAGCGTCAACCGGCCATGCAAAATTGGCTGGCCAATAATGCAAAAGTTCTTTTTGAGAAAGCCATCGCCCTTAACCCGGCCAATGATTCCAGCAAAATAGGCCTCGGCGCCTGTTACCTGTTTGGAAACATTTCCGACAATCCCATGCAGGGTATTTTACCTGTAAGAGATATCGCCCAAAAGAACCCGGATAATCTGTATGCACAGATGATCCTGGGACTGGGAGGAAAGAAAAGCGGGCAGTTCGACAAAGCCATCGAACGTTTCAATATCATTGTTCAGAAACAACCTGATAATATTGAAGCGGTCTTTAACCTTGCCGAATGCTACGAGGAAAAAGGCGATAAAGCCAATGCCATTAAATGGTATGAAGCGGTAAAAAAACTGGTGAAAGTACCGGAAGCACAACAGGAACTTGACAAACGTATCACTGAATTGAAAAAATAAATTTATTAATTAACTAACAAAATTACTTAGTGTATGCCTTGTGGTAAGAAGAGAAAGCGTCATAAAATTGCGACTCACAAACGTAAAAAACGTTTAAGAAAGAATCGTCATAAGAAAAAGAATAAATAATTTCTTTAACTGACCTTATTATAGATGCAGTCACCACAATGCTGTGGGGACTGCATTTAACACTTTCCTGGATTTCGTCACTACCTTTCTACGCTGCAACTTTTCCTTTTCCTTCCTGATCAGGTGACGAACAAAACGGATACAGTGTATTTTGACCGGCCGCATACCGGCGTGTGATTTTGTATTTAAAAGTTGCCATTTTGTGAACAAAGAATTAATTATTAATGCAGGCCCGACAGGCGTAGAGATCGCTTTTCTAGAGGACAAAAAACTGGTCGAGCTGCATAACGAAACAACAGACGCCAGCTTTGCGGTTGGTGACCTGTATCTTGGTAAGGTAAAAAAACTGATTCCAGGATTAAATGCCGCATTTGTAGACGTGGGTTTTGAAAAAGACGCTTTCCTGCATTATACGGACCTGAGCCCCTATGTGCGCTCGATACTCAAATTCACGCAGCTTGCGATGAATGATAAAGAACCGAATGGTTTTGATTTCGCTAAATTCCAGTCTGAAGCGGAGATCGTTAAAACAGGAAAGATCAACGAAGTACTGAACGGCAAACCGCATGTACTTGTACAGATCTTAAAAGAACCCATCGCAGCGAAGGGCCCGCGTTTGAGTTGCGAATTGTCGTTACCGGGAAGATTCGTTGTATTAACCCCTTTCAATGAAATAGTAGCGGTTTCAAAAAAGATCCATTCATCAGAAGAAAGAAAAAGATTACACAAGATCGTGGAAGCAATACGCCCGAAAAATTTTGGCGTGATCGTAAGAACAGCTGCTGAAGGAAAAAGCACTGCGGAACTTCACCAGGACCTGCTTGCGCTTGAAGAAACCTGGAAAACCATTAAAACAAACCTGAAAGGCGCTGTTGCGCCCGTAAGGATATTAAGTGAAGAAAATAAGACCACCAGTATTTTAAGGGACCTGCTAAGTGCAGATTTTAATAAAGTAGTGGTGAATGATAAAAATCTTTTCGGTGTTACACAAAGTTATATCCAGCGCATTGCACCCGATAAAACCGATATCGTAAGTTTTTACCAGAACGGCCTTCCCATATTTGACCAGTTTGGTGTTACCAAGCAGGTGAAATCTTCTTTTGGTAAAACAGTAAATCTTCCCAGCGGCGCCTACCTGATCATTGAACATACCGAAGCATTGCATGTAGTGGATGTGAACAGCGGTTATAAAAGCGTAAGCAATAACCAGGAAGACAATGCACTGGAAACAAACATGGAAGCTGCTGAAGAAATAGCACGGCAGTTAAGATTAAGAGATATCGGCGGCATTATCGTGGTGGACTTTATTGATATGAAGTTGCCCGATAACAAACGCAAAGTGCAGGAAGCGATGGAAGGTTTTATGAAGACCGACCGCGCCAAACATTCCGTGTTGCCTGTTTCAAAATTCGGTTTGCTGCAGATCACGCGCCAGCGTATGCGCCCTGAAGTGAACATCAATACTTCTGAAGCATGTCCTGCGTGTAACGGCACAGGTAAGATCAGTTCCACTTTATTGCTGGAAGATGAAATGGAAAAACGTTTGTATTACCTGGTTACGCATGGACACAAGAACTTAACCCTGGTAGTACACCCGATCGTATATTCTTATCTCACGAAAGGATTTTTCAAATCGATCATTAAAAAATGGAAGCGCAAATTCAAGACGAACCTGAAAGCGCAATCCAATACCAATTATCACCTGGTTGAATTCAAGTTCTTTAATGAGCATGAGGAAGAAATAAAATTTTAAGTCGACCAATATTTCGATAAAAGAAAAACGAAGAAAAAAAGCGTCTCTGAATTTCGCAGATTCTTTTTCCCTTCGTTTTTCTTTTATTCCAATTCCTAAACCTCCTTACAAAGAATTATAATAATTCACCAGCTTCGC
>JAQBNJ010000090.1 GCA_028288645.1 Sediminibacterium sp. | reverse complement strand
CAATGGCAAAAAAATCTTTTTCAAATCTTTCTATTTGCAGTGATATTTTTATGCCTGACACATCGGGTGTATTTTTCCCGGATCTGCAACCGGTCAAAAAACCGATCACACAAGAAATCAATATCAGTTTCTGCTTCATGGCACATTTATAAGTAAATGCAAAAGTAAATGCTCCATAGGAACAAAGCAGTTTGTTTTAATAATTGTGTGTTAAAGCCTTATTGATTTTCCTGGATCAGCATAATACCGCCCTCATCAGTCCTGGTATTCAGGTAAAGCGACCCATACTGGTTATGCGCGAGAAATTGTATGGGTGAAAAGCACAATTCTTTTTCAGGAAATTTTTCGACCACCTGTTTGCCGTTTTTCATGGAGATGAAAACCGGGTATGGTTCGTCGTTTGAATCGGCCTGGTACAATATAACAGATAATTTCTCTTTTTCACCAACCATAAAAAACCGGTTGTACATATCATCCGATCTGCGAAACACATCCAGTGTTTTGATTGATTGCCATTCAATGCCCTCTTTATCCTCAAGTTTGATAAAAATGAGTTTAGGCGCGTTCCAGTTCTTTGCCCTTGATACAACCATCGATTCTCTATTGCCCATGTCAAATGGTACAACACTCCGGTAAAGACGGCTTCGTTCAGGCAGGTTACTGCGCGGATTGATCATCACTTCCGCACTCAGCCGCATCACCGCAAAACTACCGCTGTCGGAATAGATCATATCATGCAATTGCAGGCTGTTGCGAATAGTAGCATCGGTAGAAGAGAAACCTTTCTTAAACGTTTTGATCATTTCTGTACTGAAAGGTATAAACCTTGTATTCAACTCACTCCTTCTTATACGCGGGAAAGAAATACTGTAGATGCCACTGGTAACTTTATCCATCCCATCGGTATACAGGCCTTCCACCTGCAATAGATTGTTACGATCATTCTGAAAGATGCGTAGCGTCTTCAGTTTGATTTTCTGGAGGGTGAATGTTTCGCTTGCGATCTCTTCATCCGCAAAAGAAATACTGTTTAATGTAAGATCAGTAGAGAGGCGGTAATTGTTATACTTATCGTAAACCAGCACATGCACATTGCCTGCATTGTCAAGAAAAGTTTCGGGTTCAATGTTTCTTTCTCTATCGTACCGGAAACTATAGGCCAGTTGCCGTTCTATCTCACCATTCAGCCCAAACAGCGTGCCTTGGATAAAAGCCGAATCACTTCCTTTCCTGGTATACTGGTATAACAACACTCTTTTTTCGTCATTGCTTGTGATCACTTTCAGTGGAACATTAACAATGCCTATGGATGTTATTTTTTTGTTCAACACATTTCCATTCTCATCAAGCTCGAGAAAATAACACGAGCGCTTTCCTTCTTCGGCAGTTGCGATACTGATAAAAGACAGCGATCTTTCATGAAAGGAAACAGATACCAGTTGACCGGGTATCGGGTAGGTATGCGCATTCCCTTTTTGTGAAAGCGTATCATATATATAGATCTCCAACCCACTCATCCTTGTACGGTTCATCAGGTAAAAACGACTGCCGATCCTGCCCAGGAAACCCTGGTAGATCAGTGGCAGATCTTTGATCGGGAAGAAACGGAAAGTGTGCGTTTGTGCAGTTACCGTTATACCGGCTGAAAAACAGAAAGCCAGGAGCCAGGTTTTTTTACTAAAACGGAAACGATACATCCGGAGAAATTATTTGTGGTGCTAAAAAATAAAAACTAACCCAAAAGTTACGGAACTTTGCGGAATGAAGATTTTTTTAGCGCAGCAGAATTATCATATCGGCAATTTTGAAAGCAATACGAACAAGATCATACAGGCCATCCGCGAGGCAAAGGCGCAGGGCGGCGACCTGATCATGTTCAGCGAAATGTGCGTGAGCGGTTACCCGGCAAGAGATTTTGTTGAGTTCAATGATTTTATTGGAAAATGTTACGATGCGGTTGACCGTATCCGCGAAGAAGCAGACACCATTGGTGTACTGATTGGCAGTCCGGCAAGAAATACCTTACACAAAGGCAAAAGTCTTTTTAATGCTGCGTTTTTTTTATATGAAAAAGAGATCAAGGCAGAGATCCACAAAACTTTATTGCCCACTTATGATGTGTTTGATGAATACCGCTATTTTGAACCTGCATTCGATTGGCAGGTAGTTCCTTTTAAAGGAAAACGTTTGGCTATCACTATTTGTGAAGATATCTGGAACCTTGGCGACAATCCCCTATACCGTATTTGCCCCATGGATAAACTGATGGAACAGCAACCGGACCTCATGCTTAACATCAGCGCTTCGCCATTTGATTATACACACGATGAGGACCGGAAGTCGGTGATCAAATCAAACGTTGTAAAATATAAGATCCCGATGTTCTATTGCAATGCCATCGGTAGTCAGACAGAAGTGGTATTCGATGGCGCTTCTCTGGTGTTTGATAAAGATGCAAATCTTTGCAAAGCATTGCCCATGTTTGAAGAAGCTTTTGAATATGCTATAGTAAATGATGATGGCACCATCGATGCACCAATCATAGAACCGGCCAGCCGTGTACCGGATAAAGAACTGAATCCAATAACCCTTGAACCGGAATTAAATATTGCGCAGGTATATGATGCGCTGCTGTTAGGCATCCGCGATTATTTTGGCAAGATGGGATTTACCAAAGCTATCCTTGGTTCATCAGGTGGCATTGATTCAGCAGTTACCCTCGCACTTGCCAGCGATGCATTGGGAAAAGAAAATGTGCGTGCCATTTTAATGCCTTCACCGTATTCAACTGACCATTCTGTGAATGATGCGGTGCAACTCAGTAAGAACCTGGGCAATCCCTACGATATCATCCGCATCAACGATGTATATGATTCGTTTTTAAAAACATTGGAACCTGTATTTAATGGCCTGCCTTTTTCACTGGCAGAAGAAAATATACAGAGCCGCAGCCGCGGAAATTTATTGATGGCCATTGCAAATAAATTCGGGTATATTTTATTAAATACCTCAAACAAAAGCGAACTGGCCACAGGTTATGGAACTTTGTATGGAGACATGGCCGGTGGCCTCGGCGTATTGGGCGATTGCTATAAACTGCAGGTATATGCATTGGCACGTTATATTAACCGCAACAAAGAGATCATTCCTTCATCGATCATAACAAAAGCGCCGAGTGCAGAATTGAGGCCCGATCAAAAAGACAGCGACAGTTTACCGGAATATGATACAATGGACCAGGTACTTTACCAATACATCGAAAGACGTCTTGGCCCGGATGAAATAAAAGTACAGGGTTTTGATGCAGCCTTAGTTGACCGCATCCTGAAAATGGTAAATACAAATGAATACAAACGGAACCAGTTCTGTCCCATCATCCGTATATCACCCAAAGCATTTGGTGTGGGAAGAAGGGTACCGATCGTAGGGAAATATTTGAGTTAGCGGGTTTATTCCTGTCCGTTTATCACCATCAAGGGCACACTGCTATGAAAGGCCAGCATTTTTGTATGGCTCTCCTTGAACAGTCTTTCAAAAAAACCATGTTTTTTGGATACATTGATGACCAGGTCAATTCCTTTTGCAATCACGAATTCATTGCAGGCCTCAACGAATGATCTGTTTCTCGAGAAATGATATTCGGGGTTCAGATCCTCCAGTAAAGAATACAAAGCATAACTCTCTCCCATCACGTTTGATGGATAAGTAACGCCATATTCATCATCTGTTTCCTCCATATGCAATACATGGAGTTGCGCCTTGGTTTCTTCTACTATCTTTCTGACAACCCCTACAGGAATGGTCTTGTCTGCTTTATCAAAATCGCTGGTAAGCATGATAGATTCTATTCTTGTGAACTGCACCTTAGAAGGCACGATGATCACTGGAACCTTTGTATGTTTTGCTACCGAAATGGTATTGCTGCCAATTAATTTTTCTTCCAGCGCACCGCCACCGGTAATTCCCATCACTATAAGGCCGGCATTTACTTTTGCGCAAACATCGTCAAGCCCTTCTGCCAATGCACCATATTCGTTTATCCGCTCGATCGTGATGTTATTGGCAAATGCCCTGATCTTCATTTCAAAATTCTCCAATGCCTGTGCGCTGCTTTCTTTGGATGTTTCGAGATCCAGCATCTGCACACCTGGTGTTAACGGATCGATGGTTATCGGTATTTCATAAGAATGATACAGCACCAGTTTTTTAACACCCAGTTGTTCTGCCAGTTTCAATGCATACATCGCTGCATTTTTTGCAGTGGGCGAAAAATCAGTAGGCAACAAGATGGTTTCCATATGATAGATTTAAAGAACGCTTAGGTTCTTAGCATTTTAACTGAAAAAATCATGCCTTAGGAAGAGTGCCTGGATGCTGGATACTGGATGCTGGACTCGATGCTGGATACTGGATAGCTAGATTGCCCTTGGAGACATCCAGTCCCCAGCATCCAGTATCCAGTATCCAAATTCTCTATACGATATTCTCAATGATCCCCGCAATGCCTTGTCCACCACCCACACAGGCAGTTACCATTCCGTATTTTTTATCGAGGCGTTTCATATCATTCAACAACTGAACGGTGAGTTTGCAACCGGTGCAACCTAATGGATGGCCCAATGCAATAGCGCCGCCATTGATATTTACGATATCGGCATTCAATCCCAATTCGCGAATAACAGCTAAGGATTGGGAAGCAAACGCTTCATTCAATTCTATCAGGTCAATATCATTCAGGTTCATACCGGCCTGCTTCAATACTTTAGGAATAGCGGCCACCGGACCAATACCCATGATGCGCGGATGCACTCCTGCTGAAGCACAGTTCACTAAGCGGCCAATCGGTTTTAATCCCAGTTCATTGATCATCCGTTCACTCATCACCAACGCAAAAGCCGCGCCATCACTGGTTTGTGAAGAATTGCCGGCTGTAACGCTTCCACCGGTAGCAAAAGCGGGTTTCAGTTTAGCCAGGGCTTCTGTATTGGTATCTGCGCGAACACCTTCGTCTGTATCTACTATGTAAGAACGGGTTGTTTTTTTTCCTTTTTCATTGAGGTAAATTTCTTCTACGGTGATGGGCAGGATACCGCTTTTGAAATATCCTTCCTGTATTGCTTTCATTGCTTTCTGGTGCGAGTGAAAAGCAAATGCATCCTGGTCCTCGCGGCTCACATTAAATTCTTTGGCAACAGCTTCCGCAGTTAATCCCATGCTCAAATAATAATCAGGTTCATCTTTAGCGATCGCGTAAGAGGGAACCGTTTTCCAACCGGCCGTAGGTACAAGGCTCATACTTTCGGTTCCACCGGCAATAATACAATCTGCCATACCTGTACGGATCTTTGCGGTAGCAATGGCAATACTTTCCAATCCACTTGCGCAATAACGGTTAATGGTGAGGCCCGCCACATCAATGCCCAATGCTCGCGCCGAAATAATTCTTCCGAATTGTAAACCCTGTTCTGCCTCGGGCACAGCATTTCCAACGATCACATCATCCACCCTTTTCGGATCCAGTTGCGGAACCGAAGCCATGAGCCCTTTGATCACTTCCACTGCCAGGTCATCAGGACGAAAAAAACGGAACCCTCCCTTTTTACTCTTGGCCACCGCGGTACGGTAACCGGCTACGATATATGCTTCCTGCATAACAAACGGTTTTGTGTTACCAAATGTAGGAAAAAAAAGAACAAAAGGTTGTTTATGCAACCAATCCGGAGATTTTGGAATTGGGAAATTGGGAAATTTTGAAATTTCTTTCCAATTCCAAAATTTCCCAATTCCAAAATTTCAAAATTCTTCGCCATCTTCGCACTACCATGATCTACCCCATGCTTCGTGAATTACTGTTCTGTTTTCCACCCGAAGACGTGCATTATTTTTCTATGAATTTACTGAGGAGCGCATCTGGCATTGGGCCCGTGAGATCGATGTTGAAAGATGGTTTTTCGGTTACAGATCCTTCGCTGCGAAGACATGTTTTTGGACTTGATTTCCCGAACCTCATAGGCCTCGGTGCCGGTTTTGATAAGAACGCTTTATACCTTACTGAACTGGAACTGCTTG
>JAQBNJ010000466.1 GCA_028288645.1 Sediminibacterium sp. | reverse complement strand
GCCTTGTCAATAAAAAAGCCTGTAAACAATGCTTACAGGCCTTCCATTTGATCTTTTGAAATTATTTATTGTGCCGGAGTTGCAGCCGGGCCTCGCTGTGTTGCCCCGCCTCTCAGCTGGTAATCATAAGGCGGTTCTGCACCTAAAAGATTTTTTACAAAATAATCCCAGCGGCGACGCATCATGTAAGAGCTGTAGGCGCCGTATCCATGCGCGCTGTTAGGGAATAAAACGAGGTCAAAACTCTTGTTCGCTTTTTCCAGGGCTTCTACAACAAGTAGTGTATTGGATGGAGGAACATTGTTATCCATCAATCCATGTGCAAGCATTAATTTTCCTTTGAGGTTCTTTGCCATGTTTTGATTAGCCTGCGCATCATAATTTGAATTTTCTGCGAGACCATCGTAACGCTCACCCCAGTCGTCTTCATAATTGCGGTTTTCATGGTTGCCCGATTCCGAGATACCCACTTTGAAAAAATCAGGATAACGGAACATCGCGGACGCCGTTGCAAATCCACCGCCTGAATGGCCCCAGATGCCTACACGGTTCGTATCGATCGGGTAACGTTGTGATAATTGCCTGATAGCAGTGATCTGGTCGGGCAATGTATTTTCGCCCATGTTTCCATAATTCATATCATGAAAACTTTTTGACCTGTTTGGATTGCTGGTTCCTTCTATCAACACAACAATAAATCCTAATTCAGCCAGGGCCTGGTGATCACCACGTGAAGCACTGAACGACCAGCTACCTACGCTTCCACCCTGTGGTCCGGGATAGATATAATCGATCACCGGGTATTTTTTATTCTTATCCATCATGGTTGGCGTAAACACCAATCCATAAATATCTGTTTTGCCATCGGCTGCTTTAACGGAAACAGGAGCAGGTGGTTTCCAACCGGTAGCAACCAATCTTGATACATCTGTTTTTTCCAATTCAGTGATGAGTTTACCATTCATGTCGCGCAGAACGGTTGCAGGTGCAACATCAGGCTTAGAATAGGTATCGATAATATAATTTCCTGAAGGAGAAAAACTTGCCTGGTGGTTTCCTTCGCCCGGTGTAAGTTCTGTTAAACCTTTTCCATCAAAACCGATCCGGCATAAACGGGAAAAATAAGGATTGGATGCATCACGGCCGGTTGTTGTAAACCAGATCAGCCGCGCTTTCTCATCAATCTTGGTGATCCTGCTCACCACCCAATCACCTTTGGTAATTTGATTTTTTACTTTTCCTGTTGTGGCATCGTATAAGTATAAATGCCCCCAGTTATCGCGTTCAGAATACCAGAGGATCTCGTTTGTATTCGCAAAATATCTCCAGTTGATGCTGCCTCTTCCTGATTCAAAATAAGTAGGAGAAACTTCTTCAAACACTTCGCGCACGGCGCCTGTTGCTGCATCGGCAATACGGAACTTTTCGATCTTGTGATCGCGTGAAGTAGATACGAATGCAACCTGCGAGCCATCTTCTTTCCAATCGATATCGCCTAATCCACCTTCACTCGTAATATCATCACCCAGCGTGATCCTGTGTGGATCGGCAGGAATCTGGAAGTTGATCACTTTAACTGCGTCCAGGTCAATGATCACCCTGGAGATCATCGGGATGTCTTTATCACCGGGCAAAGGATATTTCCATGCACGCAAGGTTGGCTTGCCTACATTCGTAGAAACAAGATACATATCACTCACATTTCTTTGATCCTGTTTGAACGTAACTAATTTTTTAGAATCGGGCGACCAGCGTATTACGGCCCTGTCGCTTGATTTCCATCCTGCATTATCCGTCGCATAACCAAAATCTTTTACACCATCGGTGGTGAGTTGTGTTTGTTTATCAGAGGCAATATCACGCATCCATAAATTCCAGTCTTTGATAAATACGGCGCGTTTGCCATCGGGAGATAATACTTCGTTACCACCTCCGCCACCTCTTCCGCCACCACCACCTGCACCACGACCACGTCCGCCGGGAGCAGCAGTAGTGTTTCCGGCAGCAGTTCCATCATCAACAGAAACTACTCCGCTCTGCAGATCGTATTTCCATTTTTTACTGTCGGCCGTAAACAGAACGGCTTTGCCATCAGCAGAAAAAGTAATGGTTTGAAAAGGAAGTTTTGCCGCATCGTATTTTCCTCCGGCAGCAGTGGCCAATGCCTCTGCCAGTTTCTGGTGATCGAAAGCTACAGCGCGGGTTTTCTTAACCGGGTCAACCAAAATGAATTCGCTTTTCTTTGGGGTAACGGCAAGATACCAGAACCTGTCATCAGCCAACCAGTTGGGGCGAACCGTGCCACCATCAATAAAACCATCTGTGTTGTAGCTCATGAACTTTTCGGCGCGTTCATAATCTTTTGCGGTTACCACCTGCTGGGCATTCGCGCTTATTGCCAGTACAATAGCCGATGCCGTAAATAAATATTTTCTCATGTGTTTTGGGGAATGAGGGTGTTTAATGTTTGAGGGAAACAATATAGGATAAATTGGGGAATGATGGGGTTGCAGTCGGTCAACAAGCGTTCTGATTCTCCGAACAGGATACCTCTACCCCAGGTCGTGCATCAGGAAGAATTTCCTGACAAAAATAGCAGTTAGTAACCCTACAGTATCACAGTTCCAAAGGTGGACGCGATGACAGAAATACATTGATCAAACAATTGCGGTCTTATTAGACCTCATTAGAAGAATATTCCTTACCTTTTTGATATGTGTTTTTCAGCAACGGCAAGTTTCATGGCAGGTTCAGGTCTTTTACTGATCGGCGTAGCGGCCGTTACCCAATCACGGAATATTCCGCAAAAAGTATTCGCCTGCATTCCGCTTGTATTTGCCATACAGCAATTAAGTGAAGGTGTGGTCTGGTTGTCGATCAGCCACGACACCTATGCCGGTCTTCACAATCTTTCCATGTACACTTTTCTTGTTTTTGCGCAGGCCGTATGGCCGGTACTCATCCCATTGTCCGTCCTGTTGTTTGAGAAAGACCGAAAACGTAAAAAAATTTTGTATGTTTTGTTCGCGGCAGGCTTATTCACTGCTCTCTACCTTATTTGCGGGCTTGTTATTTTTCCGGTCAGCGTTTCTGTTGAAGAACATCATTTAAAATATCATTTGGATTTTCCGCGGCTTATGAAATGGGTAACCGATATCGCCTACATGTCATCCGCGGCATTGTCGCCGTTTGTTTCATCGGATAAGCGTGTCCGTTTTTTTGGCTGGATGCTGCTTTCTTCTTATATATTGACCACGATATTTTACCAAAATTACCTGGCTTCTGTATGGTGCTATTGTGCGGCGGTATTAAGCTTTACTATTTTATTTATTATTCGTGGCCAGAATAAGGCAGTAAAAGAAAACCGTATCGGTTGACCATCATTTTACTATTTACTATTTACTATCAATAGTAAAATAGCAATCAATATTGATCATTTACGATCTGCAAAAATCCGATATGCCACTTCTGGCTTTAGTTAATACGGGTTAGTTTCCAACCAGTGAGAACCTGCCAGCCATTTTGTAATCGTTGTGTGTAGGATATTACACACTTGCCAGCTACCGATTCCCACTTTATTTTAATAATCACGCAAGCCCCTCAAAACGTATATTTTTTTGAAAGGTTGCCTGAGGATTTTCGCCACATCCTGAAAAAATAAAAAAATAATTTTTCGTGACAGGGTATGTTGTTTGCAGGGATAGTGATACACAATACATAGTAGACAACTTACCATGACTCTACAGGGTTGTTTATTATTTGCTGTTACCCGTTTCATTTTAAAATATCTAACATGAAAAACCAGATCACCAAAACTGCGACAGCTATCGTTGCAGGTGTAACCGCATTGCTCTCCTTGACAGGATTAAGCGGCTGCAAAAAAAATGACACGCCTCCCGATTATCCAACCAATCATCAAAGCTTTACGGTGACCAATCTTGTTGCGAG
>JAQBNJ010000062.1 GCA_028288645.1 Sediminibacterium sp. | reverse complement strand
GATTTCAGAAGTACCCTGCAAACGATCATACGAATCAGGCCGGATGAGATATACAATTTATCGGGGCAAAGTTCTGTAGGATTGTCTTTTGACCAACCTGTTGAAACTTTTGAAAGTATCAGTATAGGCACATTGAATTTGCTGGAAGCGATCAGGTTCGGCGACAGCCCTGTTCGCTTGTATAACGCGGGTTCCAGTGAGTGTTTTGGAGAATTGGGAGATCAGCCTGCTGATGAGGAAACACCATTCAAACCCAGAAGTCCATATGCAATAGCCAAAGCTACCGCACACTGGCAGGTGGCCAATTATAGGGAAGCATATAACATTCACGCATGTACAGGGATCTTATTCAATCATGAATCCCCACTCAGGCCGGCGCGTTTTGTAACAAGAAAGATCATTTGTGCTGCATGCAGGATCTATAGAGGAAGTGGAGAAAAATTACATCTCGGAAATATTGATATTGCAAGAGACTGGGGCTGGGCGCCCGATTATGTGTATGCCATGTGGTTGATGCTTCAGCAGGATACATCTGATGACTTTGTGATTGCTACCGGCGTTACACATACGCTGCAATATTATATCCAGTTGGTGTTTGATTATCTGAAGCTTGATTGGCGGGACCATGTGATCAGTGATCCTTCTCTTCTGAGGCCAACTGACCTGATGGTAGGCCGGGCCAACCCGGCGAAAGCACATAGGATCTTAGGCTGGAAAGCCAATTACACACTTGAAATAATAGTGGAAAAAATGATCCAGGCCGAATTGGAAATAACTAATTGAGATGGCTGCTTCGGGCACCGGCAGAATGCTGTAGAAAAGAATGATCCGCAGTTTTTAGCCTGTTCCTTACACAATCACTAAATTTGTGAATGCTGCGAAACGTTTTACAGGTAAATATCATCAATCATTCCCCGAACCCATTACCTCATTACGCAACAGAAGGATCATCCGGGATGGACCTGCGCGCCTGGCTGGATGCAGATATTACACTACAGCCATTAGAGCGAACACTTGTGCCAACCGGGATCTTTATTGAATTGCCTGAAGGATACGAGGTACAGGTGAGGCCGAGAAGCGGGCTTGCGATCAAACAGGGATTAACCTGTCTGAATTCACCCGGAACGGTTGATGCGGATTATCGTGGTGAACTGAAAGTGATCCTGATCAATCTTTCCAATGAACCCCAAACGATCCGTTCGGGCGACAGGATCGCGCAAATAGTATTACAGAAAGTGGAAAAAATAAACTGGCAGCCGGTGGTTGCTATTAATGAAACCGAAAGAGGTGCCGGCGGGTTTGGGCACACAGGTAAATAAACCATCATTATGAAGTATTGCTTCTTGTTTATTGTGGCATTATCAACTGTTGCATTCTCATGCAAGACGGTGAAAAAAACGCAGGTGGTGATACAACAGGCCATCACGAAAAAAGATACCTCGCAAACCATTGTGATCAAAGAAACACCGAGAGTAGATTCTGCTGCGATTGTAAAAGATATCATGAGTAAAGTGGTAAGAAGAAAGATCGATTTCAACACCTTTAACGCCACGATAAAAGTAACCTACGAGGGCCCGGAGAAAAGCGACAATTTCAAGGTATATGTCGGTATGAAAAAAGACAGCATTATCCTGATGAAAGTGGTTGGTACTTTCCTTGGCATACCCGGCGTTGGCCTGGAAGCAAAGGTCAATAAGGATAGCATAACCGTTTATTTTCACCAGGGAGAAAAGTACGTAATGACCCGCCCGATCAGTTACCTGAAAGAAGTGATCGAGATACCTTTTGATTTTTCTACTATACAGGACCTCATCATCGGAAACCCGGTCTTTATCGATAGTAACGTGGTATCCTATCGTGCAGGTGTGAACCAGTTATCTGTATTAATGATCGGCGACCTTTTTAAACACCTGCTGACCATGGATAACAGCGATTTTAAAGCCTTACACAGTAAACTGGATGATGTTGATATACAAAGAAACCGTACCGGCGATATCACATTCGGCAGTTATGAGCGGATGGGACCTTACCAATTTGCTACCTGGCGCAGTATTTCCATCGCTGAAAAATCAAAGCTCAATTTGTACCTTGATTTTAAGGAATATGCCCTAAATGAACCGTTAAAATATAATTTCGATGTGCCCAAAAAGACTAAGCGTAAGTAATTTAAACGCATCTTAGCCGTTCTTAAAAAAGAAAAACACGTTCATCCCTTAAATAACACAGCATGTTCAAAAGACTTTTTTCTATACTCCTACTTGTATCGGCAATGGCTGTAAGCGCATCTGCCCAGACAAAGGAAGAGTTGCAGAAAAAGGAACAGGAACTTCAAAAAGAGATCGCCGACCTGAACCGATCGCTGAACGAGACGCAGAGTAATAAAAAGCTTTCCCTCAAACAACTGGCTATCATCAAGAAAAAGATCAACAAAAGAGAAGAACTGGTGAACAGCATCAACAGGCAGGTGCGCCAGATGGATGAAACGATCTTTTTGAATGAACGTGATATTTACCGTTTGCGGAAAGAACTGGATACATTGAAAGTGAAATATGCCAAAAGCATTGTATTTGCTTACAAGAACCGAAGCAGTTATGAGTACCTGAATTTTTTATTTTCCGCGGGCAGTTTTAATGATGCCATCAAACGGGTCACTTACCTAAAAAGTTATCGACAGAACCGCGAAACACAGGCCAATACCATTGTAAAATCAGATCAGTTACTGCAAACCAAAATACAGGACCTGAGTGTTAATAAAAAAGAAAGGCTCACCGCACTGCTGGCACAAAGCGAACAGTTAAAAGTATTGCAGGCCGATAAAAAAGAGCAGGACCTAGTGGTAAAT